>CAZHPS010000157.1:0-13444 GCA_964534335.1 uncultured Desulfobacterales bacterium | reverse complement strand
TCAGATCTGAATTCCGCACAGAAAAACTCTGTGTGACTCTGCGGAAACTCTGTGTTACTCTGCGGTTAAAATCCGCCCGGCAGAATTACCAAAATGTTTTAAGTATTGGTTTATATAAAATCAATGTTGTCTATTTTTTTCATAATCCTGTCTGTTTCAGACAATGCAGCGATGATTTTCTGATAATGGACAATGTCATCAAAATTCAGTTTTCTGCCTTTGCGGTCTTTAAGCCATTTCTGCGCGGGCTGATAACCGCCGATGTAAAATTCCCAGGCTGTCTGCGGAACTTTGTCAAAATACTGTTCCTGATTTATCCAAACTTTGCTGTTTTCAAAACTGATTTTCTCAACAATGTTTTCCCCTGACTGCGGATAGGCAGTTGTCCGTTTTTCAATAATGGTGCTTTCCAGCAGGTGAATTTGGCGCAGTTCTCCGCCAAATCTGACCAACTGCCAAAAGGTTTTGGCATCTTTCGGATACGGGATTCTGGGGAAATCAATTTTTAAAAATTCTTTGTATTTCTTTCTGTAAACTGGGCTGTGCAAAACAGCATAGATATAATCAAGTATATCTGCTGGGGCAAAAGTGTTTTTGGTTTCTTCTTTTTCATTGGTAAATGTTAAACATAATTTATCTGCTATTTTTTTTACTGTTTCTGTTTTCAGGTTTGGTGTTCTTGCTGTGATTTTGTCAATGTTTTGCTGTTCATTGTTGGTATCCGGGTAAAGATAGAGAGGGAAAGCGTATGTGGTCTCTTTTGTTTGCAGAGAAACCGCACACATGTCAGCAAGATATTGTGAGACATAACAATGCTGGAAGTCAAAGGTTGATTCCTGACGGCAGGTTAATAAAGAAATATTTGCTTTTAAAACATGTTTCATTACTGAATACCTGTGTCTCTGTACTTTTTTCAAATCATAATTAATAAAACGGTTATCAAACGGACGGTATGTGTATATATAATTATTCTCCTGAAATTTTTCAAAACTTACAAGGCTGTTATCATTATGTGTTTTTACACCGCTTGTACTTTCAGCAAACAATTCTCTCAATTGAATAAATTTGTTATATTCTTTTTGAAGTGTAAAATCCTTTTTAATAAAAAAATATTCCGTTTTTTTTGCCCCAAGTCTGTTAAACTGAATGGTATTAATTGAATTTTCATGTAAAAAATTATATTTTTCTTCTCTGCTGCCATAGATGCCGTAATGAAAAACCTGTCCAGATACTTTCTTCTTTTTTGTATTGTTTTTAATAAAAAAATTTATTGAAACCCCCTGCTGAATATCAAAAACATTTTCATCTTTACTTCCATCATGAGCAGTTTCCCTTTTCTTTGCATTACCATGTAAATCAAGAATATAAATTTTGTCAAAACTTTCCAGCAGATGTTTTCTCATTTGACGGTGTATAAGGCCATCAATAAAACTGTTATTGGAAATATAGGCCAGAATGCCGCTCCCGTTTTTGTCAATAAAATGCTGTCCGAAACGGATGAATTTGATGTAATCATCAGAAAGAGGCTGTATGTTTTTTTCATTCAAATCTTTTTTGTAGTCAGTCATCAGCTTTTCAATCCATTGGCTTTTGTTGCTGCTGCTTACAGCATAGGGCGGATTGCCCAGAACCACCATCAAAGGCGTATCTCTTTTGATATAATTTGCCTCATTTGCCTCGCTGCTTAACCACGCGGCAAACAGACTCCCGGTGTCCGGATGATGCTCCTCAAGGCTGTTGGTGAGAAACACCCGTAAACGCTGTTCTTTTTTGGCGTTGTATCCGGTTTCTTTTAACAGCAAATCCAGTTTCAGATGTGCCATTGCATAGGAGGCCATCAGAATTTCAAATCCGTTCAGCCTCGGTATCAGATGTTCTTCTGCATAACTGCTCCAAATTCCCTGCTGTCCCCCAAACTGTCTGTAAATATACTTCACCACTTCGGCAAGAAAAGTGCCGGTTCCTGCTGCCGGGTCAAGTATCTGAACTTTATGCACTTCCTGTTCCGTTTTTTTGCCATGAACATCAACTTTGATTTTTGTTTTTGCAGTGTCCGCAAGTCCCTGCTGCAAACCGAATTCTGTTTTCAGAATGTCATCCACTGCGCGCACAATGAATTTTACAACCGGTTCCGGTGTATACCACACGCCCCGGCTTTTGCGCAATGCCGGATCATATTCCGAAAGAAAGGTTTCATAAAAATGAATGACCGGATCATCTTTCTGCGCGGCTTTGCCGAAATCTTTCAGCAGTTCAGCAACGTCTGCCGCCCGGAAAACATCCGCCAGTGCGTCAACAATCCATTTTATGCGGTCATCCAAATCATAACCGGCAATGTACTGAAAGAGTTTCCGCAGAAAGGGATTGGATTTGGGTATCAGTCCGGCTGCTTCCCGGCGGGAGAAATCTTTCAGAGTCTGATCATGCAGACGTGCCGCAAACATGCCGTAGGCAATGGTCTGTGCGTAAATATCAGCGAACTCTTTTTCCGTAATGTTATGAATCAGAATCTGCTGAAATGATCTGAACTGATCGCGCAGAGTGTTATTTTGTTCATCTGCCTGATTCCCCGCTCCGGCCGGCTGCAATGCTTTTTCAATCACACCGGCCAGAAGACGGGCTTTTCCCGCCATCATTTTGGACAGTTTTGATGCGGATTTGATCGTCTGCCCGGAATGTGTGCAGAAATCCCGAATCAGATTCACAAAACCGGAATAATTTTCAGATTTGCCAATGATTCTGTTGTGTTGGATCTGACCGATGGAAACAGAGTCGGCAAATTCCCCTTCACGGAAAAGCTGAAACTCCAGATAATCTGTGATGATCAGATTTCCCAAAGATTTCCGGTAACGGTCAAACTGCTCTCTGTATGTTTTGCTGTTTAAATCCGTACCAATATTTTTTGCCTCAATATAACCAATGGGAATTTCCCCTTTGGTGAGGATATAATCCGGCGCGCCGCATTCCACCCGTGCAGGTTCGTTTGTCACCAGAACATCTTTGTCTGCAAGGCTTTCCAGCAGATTCTGCAAATCCCCCCGGTAACTGTGTTCCCTTGAAATCCCTGTTTTGAATCTTGTATTCAGCCTGTCAATATAATCAGCAATGGTCAATTCCGTTTTCCTTATTCACCTGAAACCCTGAGAATTTCCTTTATGATTTCAGACGGAAAATTTTCAGATTTCCTTTTATACCAACAATTTGTTCAAAAAGCAATCAAATTCAGCCAGATCAGCTCTGAACGGAACATGAACGGCATTGAATTTTTTCAGCAAAAAATGCAGTTTTTCTGTTCCAAACCATCAGGGTTTGTAACAGTTTGTTTTGATGCACCCGAAGATTTCTGTGTGCTTACTTAGGGATTTGAAAACTGCTGATATACCGGTTTCAGCGTTCTGCATCTGTTCCCTGACACCCGAAACCTGAAACGGTACTTCAGGAAATTTCACTTCCCTTATGCGATTCATCCAGCACTTTCCTTACCATCATGGCCAGTTCACCTGTCACCACCGGCTTCATGAGAAATCCCTTTATTCCCTTTTCTGCTGCCTGTTTCGGATTGATTTTTTCACTGAAACCTGTGCAGATAATCAGGGGAATATCCGGCCGGAGTCTCATCAGTTCCATAGCAAACTGATCCCCTGTCATTTCCGGCATGGACATATCTGTGATAACCAGATCAAAACCGCGGGGATCAGCCCTGAAAGCAGCCAGTGCATCCAGGCTGCGTGTGTACACAGTGATCTGATATCCCAGTCTTTCCAGTATCACCCGTTCCATCCGGACAACCTGCTCCTCATCATCCACCAGCATGATTTTCTCTGAACCTGTGGGATATTCCCGGATCGCAGGGGCTGCCTTTCCCTCACTGACATCTTCCAAAAGAGGGATATACACATGAAAGGCCGTTCCCTTTCCCTTTTCGCTGTAAACACGGATATCCCCGCCGTATTCCTTCACAATGCCATGCACAACCGAAAGCCCCATGCCTGTGCCTTTTCCCATTGCTTTGGTGGTGAAATATGGCTCAAATATTTTGGAGATAATTGCTTTGTCAATGCCTGTTCCCGTGTCAGATACGGTAAGGCAGGCATATTTTCCCGGCTTCATCATAGGACCGGGCAGATCCTCATTGCTGAAAAGCCTTTCTTTGAGTTCGATGTGGATGGAACCGCTGTTTTCTTCCACAGCATGATATGCGTTGGTGATCAGATTCATGGCAATCTGATGCACCTGCACCGGATCTGCGGAAACCGGGCCGCAGTCTTTCTGAATACTGTTTGTGATTTCTATATTTGACGGGATTGTCGCGCGTGAAAGTTTCAGCACCTCTTTGAGAACCGGGTGCATGCGCATGGGCATTTTTTCAGGATTGGACTGACGGCTAAAAGCCAGTATCTGCTTTACCAAATCCCTGGCCCTTACAGCGGCTGTGAAAATCTGCTGAATGCTGTCATGTGCAGGGTTTTCCGGAGGAATGTCAGACAGAAGCATTTCGGAAAATCCCATGATAGGGAACAGAATATTGTTGAAATCATGGGCTATGCCTCCGGCAAGAGCACCAATGGCCTCCATTTTCTGAGCCTGTGCAACCCTTTTTTCCAGTTCCAGTTCTTTGCTGATGTCACGGGTGATCCATACAAAATTCACAATGGTGCCGTCCTGATTTTTTACAGGTGATATGGAGCATTCAGCCGTGAACAAAGTGCTGTCTTTGCGTTTGTTGATGATGCGTCCGACCCAGCGTCTTCCTGCCAGAATACTTTCCCACATATCCCTGTAGAATGCCTTATCCTGGTGCCCGCTTTTGAGAATGCGCGGGTTTTGTCCAATGATTTCCTCTCTGCTGTAACCTGTGATATGGGAAAAAGCCGGGTTTGCATAAATGATGATGCCTTTTGTATTTGTAATGGCAATGCCTTCGGAAGCCTGACGGACTGCCTCCGCGAGTTTGCAGAGTTCCAGTTCCGCAAGTTTGCGATCTGTGATGTCCTGCGTGGTTCCGGCCAGTTCTGTAACCATGCCTTTTTCATTTTTTACTGCCTCACACTTTGCATTCACATATCTGATTTCACCGTCAGTCCGCAGGATACGCAGTTCAATATCGTGACCAATGCCTTTTTCAACGGATGTGCTTACGGAGGTGTCAAACAGTTCCCAGTCATCCGGATGAATAAATCTTCTGTGTTCTGCGTATGACGGCACAGGGGAAGCGGAATTCATACCAAAGATCCGGAACATTTCCCCTGTCCATCTGGGCATCTGTGTCAGGGGATCATACCACCAACTGCCTATTTTCGCTATCTGCTGGGCTTTTATCAAAGCGCGTTCGCTTTTGCGAAGTGCATCCTCAGCCCGTTTGCGGTTTGTAACATCTGTAAATATCGTGGCAAACCGTCCGGGTTCAGACGCGTAGGCCGTGACAGCATAATACCGGTTCAGTTCCCTGCTGTAATTTTCAAAGTTTATGGCTTCACCCGTGACTGCAACCCTGCCATAGGTTTGTATCCAGTAAGATTCTGTGCCCGGCATTACCTCAAGCACGGTCTTTCCCTTGATAGCTTTGGATTTCAGACCGGTCAGTCTTTCAAAAGCCGGATTCACCTCCAGAAAACGGTAATCGCATGGCTCTCCCTTTTCGTCCAGTATGATTTCATGCAGTGCAAAACCCGAAGAAAGGTTCTGAAACAGCAGCCGGTAGCGTTTTTCACTTTCCAGAAGTCTGTCTTCAGCCTCCCTGCGTTCGGTTATGTCCATCAGTGTTCCGGTCACAGCGGCTTTTCCTTTGAAAACAATGGAAGAACCGAACACCTCAACATGAATGGTTTCCCCGCTTTTCTTTATGGCTCTGAATTTGTAGCGGATGGATTTGATCTCTCCGGATATGCGTCTGCGGATCTGCTCCCGCACATAATCACTGTCATCAGAATGAACAAGAATATCAAAGGATTGTCTGTCAAGCAGTTCGCTGACTTCATATCCGAAAATTTCGGCAAACTTCGGATTCACATATCTGAAAACACCGTCCTGCATCAGATAAATGCCCACCAGGGACTGTTCTGCAAAATTTCGGAATTTTTTTTCTGATTCCCGCAGCGCATCCTGTGTTTTTTTGTATTCTGTAATGTCACGGGTAATGGAAAGAATCAGTTTTTCCCCGTTGATATGGAGCATACAGGCTGACATCAGCCCGATCCGGATTTCTCCGTCCTTTCTCCGGAATCCTGCTTCCATGTTTTCCGCAATACCCTGTTTTTTCAGCATGGCAATCAGGCGTTCCCTGTCTTCGGAATATTGCCATATGCCAAGTTCAAGAGAGGTTTTTCCAATGCATTCCTCACGGGTGTATCCCATGATTTTGGTGAATCCTTCATTAATCTCAGTATAAAGACCGTCTGAGGCCCTGTTCAGGTTGATGGCATCAGGACTGGTGCGGAATGCCATCCTGAATTTCTCCTCACTTTGTTTCAGGGATCCCTCCATCTTTATGCGTTCGGTGATATCCCGCGCCGAAGCATAGATAACTTTGCCATGAGGACTGGAAGAACGCCATTCAATCCAGCGAAAGGTTCCGTCTTTATGCCGGTAGCGGTTGGTGAAATTGAGAATCTGTTCCTGACGGTCAAGCCGGGCCACTGCCTGCAGGGTTGCCTCCAGATCATCGGTATGCACAAGATCCAGAAAACGCTGTCCCTCCAAATCTTTCAGCGCATAACCCAGGGTCTCCTCCCACTGGGGATTGAGTTGGCGGAAATAACCGTCTGTATCCGCAATGCAGAACAGATCCAGTGTTGTGCTGAAATATCTTTCCAGTTCCTCTGTTTTTTCCCGCAGGGCATTTTCCGTCTGTTTCCGTTCACTGATATTCCGTGAAATGGACAGTACCGCGCGCTGTCCCTGATAATCAAAGAGCCGTGCATGACTTTCCACAGGAATCTGCCGGCCGTCTTTGGCAGTATGCACGGTTTCAAACAGCACATGACCTTCAGCCATCAGTTTTTTTCTGACCTGTGCCATACGGATATTCTCTTCTGCAGCACGGAGATTCTGAGGCCGCATTTGCAGAAATTCCTGTTTTGTATATCCAAGCCGCTGACAGGCTGCTTCATTGACTTCAATAAAACAGCCCGGTGTACCGTCTTTTTCCAGCAGATGAACAAATACGGCATCAATGATGGTTTCAAACAGAAGATGGTATTTTTCCTCGCTTTTCCGAAGCGAATCCAAAATGTCATTTTTTTCCCCCAGAGTCTGCGCCAGCCAGACATTGCTGTAACCCATTTCTGAAATCAGTTGTGCCAGTTTGGTGTAAAAACACATAACAGTGTTTACGGTTTCCTGTGTCCAGCGGGGCACGCGTTTGAGCGCGGCCAGATATTCTTTTTCATCAAATCCGTATTTTTGTGCCTGTTTTCTGAAGGTTTCCTCATCCGCTTCCTCATCTGCAAACAGAAACTGTCCCAAAAACAGATTTCCCGCGCGTCTGCTGTTCACTGTAATGGGCGTTGCCATATCCCACATACTGTTTTTGCACTGGTAAATCCGGAAAGTTCCCGGTTCAATACCATTGGAAAGTTTTATATCACTTTCCACGCAGTTTCTGCAGGTTTCAGTATGGACACGGTGAAAACGGGTGCATATATCCTGCCAGCCTGTTGCCACCAGAATTTTTCCCTGCAAATCAAGGATGGCAACACCGATATTGGTAAGGCGGAAAAAATCATCCATCATGGATTGGATGGCCTTCACATCAATAATATCAGAAAGTTGGGGCGTGTCTGTATCCCCTTTTTCCCAGAATTGACTGTCATGCCCTGTCCGGAAGCGCGTTTGTTTTTCCATTGGCGCATCAGCGGATTTTTCCCGTTCCGCCAAAGCCTTCTCCAGTTCCTGAACTCTTTTTTCCAATTCTTCATAGGTGGGTTTTTCAGGCATGATTCTCATTTCCTGTAAAGGGATATGTGTCTGTAAATATAGTTCTTTTATCAACTTTTGTCCTCTGTGCAAAAAACCGCTCCGCTTAATTTTTGCACTCCTCCATCGGGTTTTGCAGAGGACAAAAGTTGATGAAAATACTATATATTTTACCGCATTTCCGCTGGAACCGGCCGGGAAAATTCTCCGGAAACCTGATAACAAATCGCTTTCAAAGTTCGGGGAATGCCTCTTTTTTTTTAAGCCACGAAAAACACGAACAGCACGAAAAAACAGCATTTGGTATGCCCATGTTTTGAAAGCGAATTGGTATGACATAGTACTCTGTCTGCCCTGAATCTGTGCGTTGCAAAAAACCGGATTTTTCCAAAAAATCCGGTTTTTTTGTACACTTAAAACTTCCACGACCATTTTTGGGACTGTCAGAAAAAAGAGATGCGGAATTCAGTATTTTTCATTATGGGTGAATTCCTCAATTTCCCTGCGTTTGGGCGCATTGGAAATTTTAGCAGGATAACCCAGCGGAATCAGCACCATCAGATCATGCGTATCCGGCACATTCAGCACTGCTCCGGCTTTGTCATGATCCAGCAGTCCCACAATCACGGTTCCCAGCCCCAGGGAATGGGCCATCAGACAAATGTTCTGTGTGGCAATTCCCAGATCAAACATATACCAGTCCCCAAACTTGGTGGTGGGCTGATCATTGTAAAATCCCGAAACCTTTTTCTTCCCGCACACGGCCAGCAGCATGGGAGCGGCAGCAATGGCTTTGGTTGCCGGGTTTTTGGGGGCGATGGTTTCCTGCAGTTTCAGTTTGGTTTCAGGATCTTTCACCACTATAATTTCCCAGCACTGGCAGTTGGTCCAGGATGGAGCCCATTGCACAGCCTCCAGAATCTGGCGCAGTGCCTCTTCCGGAACCGGTTTGTCCTCATACTTGCGCATGCTTCTCCTGCCTTTGATGATTTCCATTAACTCTGTCATTTGCAAATGTCCTTTCTTTTAAGTAATGCATTGTTTCACATGAAATTGTTGCTGTATTCCGAAGCAGTAGGTCGGATTAGCGTCATCATAATCCGACACGGTGATTTTGATAATACAAAAACTAACGTGGTCATGCAGCAGTCAGTAGGTCGGATTACGCTTTCGCTAATCCGACCTATACCGATACTTAAAATATTTTGGTAATTCTGCCGGGCGGATTTTAACCGCAGATTCACACAGAGTTTCCGCAGAGTCACACAGAGTTTTTCTGTGCTGAATTCAGATCTGAATCTGAAAATGTTTCAAGTAATGGTATACTGCATGACCAAATTGAATTTTATATAATCAGGATGTCGGATTACGCTGTCGCTAATCCGACCTACAATTTTCACTGCTTCCTTATGATTCATCTGAAGAATTTTGCGATGTATCCTTTGCATCTTCCACCCGGTGACAGTCGCAGTCCCTGTCATCACAGATATGGCAGTTGTAATGATCATCAATCTCTTCCCGGTCTTCCTCTTCGCTTTTCCCGCGCAGGATCAGCCATATGACAGTGCCTATTCCCAGAATTCCGCACAGGATCAGCAGCATACCTATCGCCATGCAGTCCTCCTTATTTTCCCGTGATTTCTTTCAGAGCAGCCTGCACATCCGGATATTTGAAAGTGAATCCGTAATGAAGCAGTTTCACAGGAAGAACCCGCTGTCCTGAAAGCAGAACCGAGCCAAATTCGCCCATTACAGTACGAATCATAAATCCGGGTGCAGGCAGAATCGCGGGACGCCAGAGGATTTTTCCCAAAGCTGCGGCAAACTCCTTCTGCCGTACCTGTTCCGGCGCAGTGAAATTGACAGGGCCTCTGATTTCTTTGTTTTCAATGACAAACAAAATGGCAGAAATCAGATCCTCAATATGAATCCAGGGAAACCACTGTTTTCCGCTTCCCAATGGGCCGCCGAATCCCAGTTTATACGCGGGAAGCATTTGTTTCACTGCCCCGCCGTTTTTGCCCAGAACAATGCCGAACCGGGCTGCTGCTACCCGCACGCCTTTTTCCTCTGCACGGAATGCCTCAGTTTCCCATGCTTTTGCCATATCTGCAAGAAAATCTTTTCCGCATGGGCTGTCTTCGGTAAGAATTTCATCTGCCATCGGGCCGTAATATCCCACAGCAGACGTACTGCACAGCACAGTGTTTTTGCCTTCCGGCAGGGCCTCCACCAGATTGCGCGTGGTCAGGATACGGGAATCATACATTGCTTTTTTGTATTTTTCCGTCCATACGCTGAAAATGCTCCGGCCTGCCAGATTGACCACAGCATCTGCCTGTGCCACTGCTTCCTGCCATTTTCCCGGCGCAGATGTATCTGCACTGATATAACGGAAACGCTCATGCCGGAAAGTTTTGTACTCAGGCCGTGACCCGGTGACTGTAACCTCATGCCCCGCGTCCAGCAGCCGTTCCGAGAGATGCGTACCCACAAAACCGGTTCCGCCTGTGACAAATATTTTCACTGTACACCTCCTGTTGCTCAGGGTATGAAATCTGAAAAATAGTTGGACATTAAATTCTGTCTGAAACCCTTAGGGTTTTGAAAACCCTAAGGGTTTATGCTGAAAATTATCCGATATGAAACTGCTCGGATTCAATATACGGCACATCCTCAACATCCAGAGCATGAACAATATGTCTGTAAATCCGGGCTTTCATTTCTTTTACAACAGTCCTTTTCTTCTTTATTCCTTTGGCAAAGGTCATGACGTCATTCATCAGACTGTCCACATGGCAGGCTTTGGTGATGATATGGTGTTTTTCGCATTCCGCTGCTGTCAGACGGATGCCCAGATGGTGCATTTCCTCCAGTTTGTAAAAAGGAATTGCTTTTTTCAGCAGTTCCAGCATACCGGGCAGAAAGGGAATGCCCAGATCCACTTCCGGAAAACAGAAATATCCTCTGTCTGAACGCATGAAACGGAAATCAAACGCGCAGCTCCAAATAGCCCCGCCTGCAAACGCGTGCCCGTTCATGGCTGCAATGGTAATCATTGGGGATGTAAGCGTTTTTTTGAAAACCCGGTTGAGCAGATAGAAAAACTCTTTGGCTGCGGCATTGTCCCGTTTCTGAATCACAGGAACCAGCCATTCCAGATCTATGCCGTTGGAAAATATTTTCTCATGTGCGGAACGAATCACAAGGGTCTGGGCCTGCGTCTGATTTTCAATTTCATCCAGTGTTGCGATAACTGCATTCAGAAAATCCGGGTTAAAGCGGTTTTCTCCGCTGTTCAGTGTGACAAGAGCCACAGTTTCATCCACAGTAAAGTCAAGCATTGCCATTTTTTCATACCTCCGTGCAAAAGGATCAGAACAGTCCGGATGCAGACAGCCTGATCCCGGTTTATAAGGTTTTGGATTAAAAAAACAATGTTATCATGTTCTGTGCATTGAGTCAAGAAATGAAGATAAAATTTTATATGTTTTTCGTTATGACAAAAATATTCAGGTCAAATATTGCTTTTTCCGCCTGTCAGTGATACTGTAAACAGATTAGGCATAAAATTGGAGGCTAATAACTTGGATTTAAAAAAAATTATGTCTGATTTCTGAAAGGCCGGCGTAACATCAGTTTATCAATGAGGTGAAAAATGGAAACAGTGACTGTGGCAGTTATTATCGGAATTGCCGTTATTTATATTCTGAAAATTTTTTACGGAAGCACAAAAAAGGGGGGAACCTGCGGATGCGGATGTTCCTCCTGTCCCTCTTCGGGTTCATGCGGCGAAATCCTGAAAAATACTGACGGTGAAAACAATAGACCTTAATATCCTAATGGCTATATGAAAAATGAACAATAATACAGAAGCAATACTGGACGTCAGGGATCTGACAATGGATTTCGGGGGAGTACGGGCTGTGGATCATGTGGATATGGACATCCGCGCGGGAGAGATTGTCGCGCTCATCGGCCCCAACGGCGCGGGAAAAACCACGTTTTTCAACTGCATCACCGGCATATACAAACCCAGCAAAGGCGATGTGCTTATCCGGCCGCCGGGAAAAAAGGAAAAACGTATCAACGGTCTCAAGCCCAATCAGGTGACAGAACAGGGACTGGCACGCACTTTTCAGAATATCCGTCTTTTTCCCAACATGACAGTACTGGAAAACGTGATGATCGGAAGACACTGCCGCCTGAAAGCCGGAATTCCCGGCGCGATATTCCGCAATCCCGGCACTGTTGCCGAGGAAAAAAAAGTGGTGACAGACAGTTATGCTGTGCTGGAAAAAATCGGTTTGAGCATGTATGTCAATGAATTTGCCAAAAATCTTCCCTATGGTGCGCAGCGCAGACTGGAAATTGCCCGTGCAATGGCAACTGATCCTTTCCTGCTTCTGCTTGACGAACCCGCAGCAGGCATGAATCCCCAGGAAACCAATGAACTGGATGAACTGATTGAACGCATACGCTCGGAAGAAAAGATTTCCATTCTGCTGATTGAACATGACATGAAACTGGTCATGAGCCTGTCTGACCGGATTTTTGTTGTGGATTACGGCAGAAAAATCGCGCAGGGAACTCCGGAGGAAATCAAACGCAACCCGGCTGTAATCAAAGCCTATCTGGGAGAGGAAACTGATGCTCAAAATCAGCAATATTGAAACCTTTTACGGAAATATCCGGGCATTGAAGGGCATCAGCATCGATATATCTGAAGGGGAAATCATCACCCTTATCGGTGCAAACGGCGCGGGAAAAACCACCACCCTGATGTCTGTATCCGGCATTGTTCCGCCCCGTACAGGGGAAATATATTTCATGGGACAGCCCATACATGAACTGAATCCGAACAGGATTGTCTCTCTGGGCATATCACAGGTTCCTGAGGGACGGCGGATTTTTCCCTATCTCACGGTTTCGGAAAATCTGGATATGGGCGCGTTTCTGCGCAAAGACAAAGAGGAAATCCGGAAAGATATGGATTATCTCTTTGATCTTTTTCCCATTCTTTCCAAAAGACGCTCTCAGGCAGGCGGTACGTTAAGCGGTGGAGAACAGCAGATGCTCGCCATTTCCCGAGCACTTATGGCCCGTCCCAAACTGCTGCTTCTGGATGAACCTTCTTTGGGACTGGCTCCGCTGATTATCCGGCAGATATTTGAAATCATAAAAAAAATCAATAAGGAAAACAATACCACCATTTTTCTGGTGGAGCAGAACGCGAACCTGGCCCTGCAGGTCGCGCATCGGGGCTATGTAATGGAAAACGGAACCATCACCATGAGCGACACTGCCGCAAATCTTCTGGCAAATGAGAATGTGAGAAAAGCCTATCTGGGGATATAGCAGAACAAGATTCCAGCTTGTTCATAAACAGCACACAGGCTGGAAGCCGGTGTTACTTTTAATCTATAGTGGGTCAAATCGGCTGATAATGTCATCCCTTCCGGGATTATGTTTTGTTTTTTTGGATTGTGTTTTTATAATAATATCATCCCTTCCGGGATTATGATTTGTT
>CAZHPS010000156.1:0-13746 GCA_964534335.1 uncultured Desulfobacterales bacterium | reverse complement strand
CATTGACCCGGAAAAACGCCCCATCGTCGTCATAGACCCCAGAGCCGGAAACGGACCGGGCATAGGCGGCTCCAAACGGGATTCCGAAATCGGCAAAGCTCTGGCTCTGGGTCATCCGGTCTATTTCATCCTCTTTCATCCGGAGCCGGAGCCGGGTCAGACTCTGGGCGATGTTGAAAAAGCAGAGATACGCTTTATCGAAGAAGTTGCCCGGCGTCATCCGAATTCCGAAAAGCCTACGGTGATCGGCAATTGTCAGGCAGGCTGGGCTGTGGCGCTGCTCGGTGCTGATCGTCCTGATCTGACCGGTCCTCTGGTACTTAACGGAGCCCCCCTTTCGTACTGGGCAGGGGTTAAGGGAAAGAACCCAATGCGGTATGCGGGCGGACTGCTTGGCGGGATATGGCTTGTCTCACTCTTATCAGACTTGGGCAACGGCAGATTCGACGGCGCATGGCTTGCGAAGAACTTTGAAAGCCTTAATCCCGGGAATACCCTGTGGACAAAGCAGTATAATCTGTATTCCAACGTGGATACCGAAGAAGAACGATACCTCACCTTTGAAAAATGGTGGGATGGGTATTCCGAAATGACCAAAGAGGAAATGCATTCCACAGTGGAGAACCTTTTTGTGGGCAACAAACTGGAGAATGGCAAGCTGTTTCTGGACAGGAAAAAAATATTCGATCTGAAAGACATAACAAAGCCGATGTTCCTGTTCGCATCCGAGGGAGACAACATCACGCCGCCTCAGCAGGCACTGAACTGGATCATCAAAACATACAAATCGGCGGAGGAGATCAGGCGGCTGAACAAGGTGATCATCTATATGATTCACCCGACTGTCGGTCACCTGGGCATTTTTGTCGGGAGCAGGGCGGCAAATAAGGAGCATAAGGAGATCATCAAAAACATCAATATCATTGATGATATGGCGCCCGGTCTCTATGAAATGATCATCATGGACAAGGGCTTGAAGGAAGGAGTGGTTAGCGACTATGACGTCCGCTTCGAAGATCGCGACATCAGTGACCTGATGGCTTTTAGCGACGGCAGGGAGGAGATGAAAGAGGAAGACGCTGATTTCAGAAGGGTCGCAGATGTTTCGGAGATGAACGACCTGTTGTACGACACCTTCGTAAGCCCCTGGGTGAAGATGTTTTCCACGGAAACGTCTGCCGGGATACTGAAACAGCTCCATCCGCTTAGGGTGAACAAATATATCTTTTCGGACAGGCTAAACCCTTTCATATCCGTCTTCGGGACATTAGCCCCTGTTGTGAAAAAGAACCGCACCCCGGTTTCCCCGGATAACCCTTTTCTGTCCCTTGAAAAAAATGTCTCTGACAGCATTGTGAGTATTCTTGACAGCTACAAGAGTATTCGTGACCGTTTCGATGAAAGCCTGTTTTTCGCCATCTATGAAAACCCGTGGATGAAGCTGTTATTCCCTGAAACAAGGAGCCGATGAACATGGAATCTGAGAGCCTCAGGAATGTTTTCAACAGCACGTTTGCCGGAATAAGTCATGTGCGGGAAACATTCACGCCGCAACTGACGCTGCGGGAGGTGGGAACTGTCATCAGTGTTGCCACCGGCATCGCAAAGGTATCCGGTCTCCCCGGCGTGGGCTTTGACGAATTGGTGATGTTTCCCGGTGATGTGCCCGGTATTGCGTTCAATGTGGATGAGGATGAAATCGGCGTTGTCCTACTTGGTGAATACTGGCATCTCCACGCAGGAGACGAAGTCCGGCGCACGGGCCGGGTCATGGAGGTGTCTGTGGGCGATGGGCTGCTGGGCCGCGTTATTGACCCGCTCGGCCGGCCACTTGATGGCAACAGACCGGTAGCTTCCGGCAAACGCCTGCCTGTTGAACGGCCTGCCGTGCCTATAATGGATCGTGCACCGGTTACGTCACCTCTCCAGACCGGCATCAAAGTCATTGATGCGCTTATTCCTGTGGGACGCGGCCAGCGGGAGCTGATTCTCGGCGACCGGCAGACAGGCAAGACCGCTGTTGCCATTGACACCATCCTTAACCAGCGGGAACAGAATGTCCTGTGCGTCTATTGCGCCATTGGTCAGCGTGCGTCCTCTGTCGCGAAGACAGTGGCAACCCTGGGGGAAAAGGGAGCAATGGATTACACCGTCGTTGTTGTCACCGAGGGCAATGATCCGCCGGGACTGACCTACATCGCCCCTTATGCCGCAACCAGCATTGCAGAGTCGTTCATGGAAGCCGGCCGGGATGTGCTGATTGTTTATGATGATCTTACCCATCATGCACGTTCCTACCGGGAACTTTCTCTCCTGCTGCGCCGTCCGCCCGGCCGCGAAGCCTTTCCCGGCGACATTTTTTATATCCACTCGCGGCTGCTGGAGCGATCAACGCACCTGCGCACAGAACTCGGAGGAGGCTCACTGACCGCGCTGCCCATCATCGAAACCGAAGCGCAGAACATTTCCGCCTATATTCCGACCAATCTGATTTCCATTACCGATGGGCAGATATATCTCTCACCGACACTTTTTGAATTGGGAGTGCTGCCCGCAGTTGATGTGGGAAAATCTGTTTCGCGCGTCGGCGGCAAAGCGCAGCGAGCGGCATACCGTGCGGTGGCCGGCAACCTCAAGCTGGCCTACGCGCAGTTTGAGGAACTCGAAAATTTTTCCCGGTTCGGAGCCCGCATGGATGATGAAACCAGAAAGATCATTGCGCACGGGCGGAGAATCCGCGCCTGCCTGAAACAGCCGGAATTTTCACCGGTTTCCGTGCCTGATCAGATCGCAGTGCTTCTGGCCCTGACAGCGGAACTTTTCGACCCCATACCCCTTGACCGGATGACGGAAGCCGAACAGGCTGTGCGCATGGCTGTGGCAGATATTCCCGCGGCGGTGAGGGAGCGGTTGGATACTGCCGGCAAATTGAGCGATGAGGATATCAAAACGATCACCGGATTTGCCCGAAAAGCACTCGAAGATTTCTCTCCCGATTCTGAGCCGAAACCCGATGCCGGGCCAAAAGAGAGGAGTAAGCGGGAATGAGAAAAAAACTGAACAACTGGTGGCAGGATAAACGGTCAAGCTTCTGGTTTGTCCCGGCCGTGATGGTTCTGGACGCTGTGGTGCTTGCCACTGTCCTGATCATTGTGGATGCAAGCGCAGATTTGCAGATTGTTGAGCGCTGGCCCCTGCTCTTCGGCGCGGGTGCTGCCGGCGCCCGGGGCCTGCTCACGGCTGTCGCCGGTTCGATGATCACGGTGGCCGGGGTGGTGTTCTCCATCACCCTCGTTGCCATTTCTCTGACATCCAGTCAGTACACGTCACGGGTCATTCGCAATTTTATGCGGAATCGCGTCAATCAGGTTGTGCTCGGCGTATTTGTCGGCATCTTCGCCTACTGTCTGGTGGTGCTTCGGACGATTCGCGGGGGGGATGAAGGCGCGTTTGTTCCTGCTCTGGCCGTGATGGGAGGTTTGATCCTTGCCTTCGCAGGGATCGCGTTTCTGATCTACTTCATTCACCATATCTCCAGGTCCATTCAGGCGTCGAGCATTATTGCCTCGGCCGCGCAGGAGACCCTCTCTGCCGTGGATCACCTGTTTCCCGAAAATCAGAATGAAGACGGTGACGAAGACAGGGACGGCAAACCTGATATGTCTCCTGTGAATCCGTCCTGGTATGCCATTCCTGCGCAAAAAACCGGCTATATTGAGAGTGTTGAAATGAACGCTCTCCTGAATGCGGCACGGAAACATGGGAACATTCTGCGCATGGATCGCTGCATCGGGGAGTTTGTCGTCGAGGGTACGCCGCTGGTATCGTTGTCCGGCCCGTTTGATCCTGACGACAGGACGACTGCCGATATTAATGAGATATATGTCATCAGCCGTCAGCGCACGGTGGAACAGGATCCGGCCTTTGGTATCCGGCAGATTGTGGACATCGCGCTGAAAGCACTGTCGCCCGGCATCAACGACACCACGACAGCGGTGATCTGCGTGGATTATCTGTCTGCTATCCTTATTCGGCTTGCCCCACGCCGGATTGCGTCATCCAACCTCATGGATCAGGGGGAGCTGCGGGTGATTACCCGTAGTACCAGCTTCGGGAGCCTGCTGACCGAAGCCTTTGACCAGATACGGCAGAATGCCGCAGGCAACGTTGCCGTCATGTCGCGGATGCTTGACGCACTTCAGACCATTGCAGGCATGACGGTCAGTCCGATCCGGCGGCAGGCACTCCGGAATCAGGTGCAGTGTATTGCGGAACTGGCAGGCCGTACCATAGGGTCACCGCACGATCTGTCAGAATTTGAGAACAGTCTGGAGCGTGTGCGCGAAGCAACAGACAGATAACTGAAAACGGATAAAGGGAAGTCATGAAACAGTCGGAAACATCAAAAATATACGGCCCTCCGCGCACACACGGGATGCGGGATATCCGGGCAGAGTTGCAGGGGGATTCATGAGCGGCACCACAGCCGGTCTGCGCCGGAAGATCCGCGGGGCGGAAGATCTCCAATCCGTTGTCCGCACGATGAAGGCAGTGGCTGCTTCAGGCATAGGGCAATACGAGAAATCAGTGGCTGCGCTGGCCGACTACTATCGCACTGTGGAACTGGGGCTGGGTGTATGCTTCCGGCAAAGCGGGGCAGGGTCTTTGCCTGCTGACCGGAAAAAACAAACAGGTGCAGGTGCAATTGGCGCAGTCGTGTTCGGTTCAGACCAGGGACTGGTGGGACGGTTCAATGATGCGGTGGCAGATTACGCTGTCAAAACAATGGCATCTCTGTCTGCCAAACCCGTGATCTGGGCTGTCGGTGAGCGCGTTCATGCGCGGCTGGCAGAAGCGGGACAGTCTCTGCTCAAACTCTTCACCGTGCCGAGTTCAGTCAGGGCGATTACCCCGCTCATCGGACAGATTCTTTCAGAAAGTGAGAAGCACCACAGTCAGGACAAGGATATTGAACTCCACCTTTTTTATAACCGCCCCGTGACAGGATCCGTTTATACGCCCGTCAGTCAGCGTCTGCTGCCTCTGGACGAAAACTGGCGGCGCAGGCTGGCAGATATCCCATGGCCGACGAAGAACCTGCCCGGGGTCATGGGTGGCGGCACTGCGACACTGCGTGCGCTCGTCCGCGAATATCTTTTCGTCTCGCTCTTCCGGGCCTGCGCGGAATCCCTTGCAAGTGAAAATGCCAGCCGCCTGGCCGCTATGCAGCGCGCAGACAAAAACATAGACGAACTGCTGGAGGATCTCAACGGAACATTCCATCGTCTGCGCCAGAGTGGCATTGACGAGGAACTGTTCGATGTCATATCCGGATTTGAAGCGCTGAGCCCGGAGCAGAAATGATGCACATTGTCGGGATGCTCCGCTGCCGGAATTCAATTACAGAATAAATAAGTAAGGTTCCATAAATTTTCGGGTATAAAGTTTTCAGAAAAACCGGATTTTTCGGAAAAATCCGGTTTTTTGATACACGAAAATTTTCGTTGACCTACTTATCGGGGCCGGATTTAAACCGGAACCCGAATTTCATGTATGGGCCGGTAGCGTGTCAAAAAAGGTCATATGTAACCTCCAGTGAAATATGACCTTTTTTTATGCGGCATCTGATGCCGGCCCTTACATATTTTTTTGACTGATTGCTTTTATAAATCAGCAGTATGGAAAATATAACACCGTATGCCGCAAATATGGCACGAAACTTGAAATACAGAAAGCAGTGAGTCAGTGAACGCCCGGAAAATGTATTCCGGGAACTGCAAAACAATTACAATCAAGGAAAGGTAAAAAGCACAATGAAAAAAACAGTCAGTTATTTGGCAGTGGCAGTAACCGCGGCTTCCCTGTTTCTGGTCAGCCCCCTGTACGCATCTGATACGGATGACCGCATCGAATCATCGGCAAAACAGTCCTATGTTTTCAGGACATACCTCAAAGGCGATGACATCAAAGTCAAGTCTGACAAAGGCGCAGTCACCCTGACCGGGACTGTTTACGGAGAATCCAACAAAGCACTGGCAGCCGAGACAGTTGCGGGCATGACCGGGGTCAGAAGCGTGGAAAACAAACTGGTAGTAAAAGGTGAAGTTCCTGCGGAGCATTCTGATGCATGGCTTATTACCAAAGTGAAATCCACACTTCTGTTCCATCGGAATGTAAATGCCATCGGAACCGAGGTTCTGGCAAAAGAGGGGAAAGTCACCCTGCGCGGTGAAGCCGGCAGCATGGCACAGAAGGATCTGACGACTGAATACGCCGGGGATGTGGAAGGTGTCAAAAATGTCAGCAATGAAATGACCGTGTCACCTTCGGCAATTGATGACGCTTCCATCTCTGCTCTGGTCAGGACAACACTGCATAATCACCGCTCGACCAGTGGCCTGAATACCACTGTCGGGACCAAAGAAGGTGTGGTCACACTGGAAGGCAGGGCAGGGAACGCTACTGAAAAAGCACTGGCCACCAAACTTGTGAGCGATGTTCACGGCGTAAAGGATGTGGTCAACAGCATGACCGTAAACTGAACTGAGTCTGATACCGAATAAAATCGGCCCGCTGCCGGCTGTTCCGGTGGCGGGTCTGTACAAAAAACCGGATTTTTCCAAAAAATCCGGTTTTTCTGAAAATTTTATACCTGAAAATTTATGCTGGCTTAAGTAAAGTTCCATAAATTTTGGGGCATAAAGTTTTCAGGACTGTGTTTATGCAGCAGGCACAAGCTGGAAGCTTATGCTGCTTTTATACCTGAAAATTTATGCTGGTTTACTTATTTCGGAAATGAAAAATCCGTGGGAATAAACAACAGGGTATTGACAAAAACGGAAACTTTACAGGGAGGATAACGATGTATAACGAAAACAAAAATACCGGGACACCCGGCAGTGATACTGCTCAGATCACCATGGAACGCGGCGCGGAAATTTACGGGCAGGCAGAGCATGCGATAAGTGATGCTTATGACAAAACAAGCCGTAAGGTAAGCGAAACCTATGACAGGGCCAGGAATTACAGTAATGAAAATCCGGGCAAATCAATTCTTATTGCATTGGGGATAGGAGTGGGACTTGGTTTTCTCCTGGGCTCAGGCTCACGGCACTCGCGTACAGGCCGGTTTGCCGAACCTGTGGTCAACGCACTCTCTGACATTGCTCTGACGTATTTCCGTTAAACCGAATCTGTCAGTGAAAAAAGCAGGCTGAAAAGTTTGAAAAATTCCAGATCAGAAAGAAATGGAGGTCACTATGCGTAAAACAGAAGAAGGTAAGGCTGCATCTGAAAATTGCGACAGCAGATTTACTGTGCTTAACACAGAAAAAGGGAAGATAGGGTATATTCTGCTTTGGGCATTGGGAGTCCCGATCCCGATTCTGGGATTGGTGTATCTCCTGCGCGGGTGCAATTGAGGCGATCCGCAGTTGTCTCAATGTACAGGAAAAAGAGTGTGGAGACCGACCATACTTATTTACAGTTTCCCGGAAATGCTGAACCCTGTCTGTTTCTTTGGGGAGCGGTGAGTGTCCGGCCGGATCATCGGGAAAAAAGGTTATATATGACCACAGGACAAATATAACCTTTTTATATGGCTGTCAATGACTGCCATGAAGGTGATCTTTAAACTGATTATTATTAAAAATCAGAATTATGGCAGAGATATCACTGTTTTTCGGAAAAATGGAATGAAAATTGAAACAGGACAGGGTTTTCTGTTACTGGGAAAAGCAATCCGGAAAGTATGAAAATCTTCAAAATCAGAAAGAAACGGAGGTCAATGTGCGTAACACAGAAAAAGAGAGGGTTCAGGAAAAGTCTGCCCCGAATATTTGCTGAAACGGCAGGGAATACTGTTTTGTCCGCTTATGTGCCGGAGCATACCTGAATCTGATGCAATATAATCAGAAAGGAGAAATACCATGAAATCATGCACAGGAGACAAGGCGGAAGGCGGGACAAAACAAATGAACGGTAAGAGCATGGATGCTGTCTGGGATATGACCGGAAACAGTGACCTGAAACATGAACTGACATTATCAAAAATAAAATCAAAATGTTATATTTTGCTCACAGCAGGATCTGTCGCTTCTGTTTTTTCAATACCAGCCGGCAGAATTGGGGATCAACCCCATGTTAAGTCCGGCGAAGGTGACGCAGCGCGTCAGGTTCGCTGGCGGTTTATACAAAGTCATGACAGCAGTTCAGAAATGCAATGAAAAGAAAGGCAAAATTACTTTTTTTCATGGCTTTCAACTGCAGTTCCGAAAATTCATGTTTATTGATTATCATGAAAAATCAGAATAATGGATGATATGCCGCTGCGTTTCGGAAACATGGCACAAAGAATGCAATATAAAAGTGGTGGATAAATGAATTTCAATGAGTCGCCATGCAGGCGACAGTATCAGCGTCACAAAACTCAGAAAACGAAAGGACAATTTTTATGCTGAACAAAGCCAAAACACTGAAAGGTTACAAACTGAACAGCCTTGACGGGGAAATAGGGAAGGTCAGTGAATTCTACTTCGATGACCGGCACTGGACAATCCGCTATCTGATCGCGGACACGGGAAACTGGCTCACGGGCAGACAGGTACTGATTTCCCCGTATGCGCTGGTTTCAGTGAACAAAGAAGAGAAAAACATCACTGTCAGTCTGACCAAAGAGCATATTGAGAACAGTCCATCCCTGGACCGTGACAAGCCCGTGTCACAGCAATTCGAGGAGAATTACTACGGGTATTACGGATGGCCGATCTACTGGAACGGACCATACATGTGGGGCACAGGTTCCGAGATTGTGCGTGACCGTAAAAAGTGGAAAGAATTCACAAAAGAAGAAACAGGATGGGATCCCAATCTGCGCAGTACCGGTGATGTGACCGGCCACGACATCCAGGCCACAGACGGCGATATTGGTCACGTTGATGATTTTATCATTGATGATGAGACCTGGGCAATCCGTTATCTGGTTATTGATACAACAAACTGGTGGCCCGGGAAAAAGGTGCTGGTTTCACCGCGATGGATCGAAAGCGTCCGCTGGGGTGATTCAAAAGTACTGGTCAAACTTACCCGCGAGGCCATAAAACAGTCACCTGAATACACGGAGGAATCTCTGCTGACACGGGATTACGAGACCGGACTGCACGGACATTACAAGCAGCAGGGATACTGGGCAGGTCAGGCAGCCGTCATGCCCGTCTGAAGCAGACACGGGAAATCGCGTTCTTACTGATGCTGCTCCACAGATTCAGAAATCAAAAATTTATCTTCATAACCCGTCATTCAGACTGGTTTTGGGTGTGGAATACAGCAGACACACCTAAAAGTCCGGTGTCTTTTTTGGCACCGGATAATTATAAACAACTGCTATACAGGACAGAGGAGATGGAATATGCCAAACAGAGATGGAACAGGAAAAGCCGGCAAAGGGTCAAAAAACGGAGGGCAGAGAGGAAACTGCTCAGGAGCAAAACCGGGATGCAAACCGGAAGATGGGAGCGGTGAGAATAAGGGACACGGGCACGGGGATAAAAGCGGAGATGAAAGAAAACAGGCGTCAAAATAAGTAGGCAGACAAAAATTTTCGTGTATTCAAAGAACCGGATTTTTGTTAAAAATCCGGTTTTTCTGAAAATTTTATGCCCGAAAATTTATGGAATCCTGCTTAGTCGGAAAACGCGGGAAAAAGCGGCTGACTTGCAGGCATGTAAAATTACAATTTATAAGGATGAGAAAATGAAAAACATCACATTGTACGGAGGATTTGCTTCCCCATTGAGTATGTTCTGGATATCAGCGGCATTTTTCTGGCCGCTGCGGTATGCGGAAACCATTATGGACAATTTATGGCCTAAAAATTCGCAGGTGCTGAATTCACCGGACAGGGGATACCACTGCCATGAGATTGGCGGAACAGAATACCGGATGTGGTAAAATTTCATTTCCCCCTCAGGGTTTGTAAAAAAATAATCTGTGCAATTTTTATGTTCGGAAAACCCTAATGGTTTTGGAAACCCTAGTACATGACCAATTTGGATTTTATGGTATCAATTCCCCTCTTGAGAGGGGGCAGGGGGTGTGTCTGTTCCCCGTGCTGAACACACCCCTGCCCCTCTCAAGAGGGGAATATATAAAATTCAACGTGGTCATGTACTAGGGTTTGGAACAGGTTATCTTGATACAAGCACTTAGGAGTTACGCAGTTGGTTCAAATGCGTAATTCCCACCCTTTGAAAAAGGCTTATTTATATTCCCGGCAAACAGCTTATTGTCAAAAGAGACTCTGTTTATGGCTTATACTGATTCTCCATTGACCTGATACAATCCGGAGGAGTGCAAAAATTGTATTTTTGCATGACCTGACCGGCAAAAAACACTCTGTTTCACTTCTGATCCGCAGTACAAAAATACAATTTTTGCACTCCTCCGGAAAGTTTTCGATCTGCTGACACTGAGGAATCTCTGCTGACATGGGATTACGAGATCGGATTACTTGTGCAGCATTACCGGAAAATGAGTTGAATGAGGAATGAATACAATCAATAATGACAATTAAAAGGAGGTAAGTATGGAAAAAAGTGTATGGGGAAAAACGCTTCGTATATGTATTGCCGCCGCGCTGATTCTCTCTCTGTCAGTGCTGGCAGGCTGCAGCGGGGATGATGATGATGACGAGGATTCCGTTATTACCGTATGCAACATGGATAATGAGGAATATACCGTCAAACTGCACAGAGCCTCTGACGGTACTGTGCTGGATCAGTTCAACCTGGGGGAATGGTATGATATGACGGATCAGTGTGATGAATTCAATGGTTACAATGGCGAATTCTACATCACCATCCATAAGGACAACGCTGAAGAACCAGGCGATACATCATCAACCTTCTATATTGAAGAAGGGGAATATGAAAGATTTTCCATAGACAATGACGGAGATATATAAGTAGGGTTCCATAAATTTTGGGGCATAAAATTTTCAGAAAAACCGGATTTTTCCGAAAAATCCGGTTTTTTGAATACACGAAAACTTTTGTCTGTTTACTTAGTGTTTAAGAAAAAAGTTTTGGGTTTGTCTGAAATTTGAATTTCATTAAATTGAGAATGTTAAAAAGAGTGCTACTGTTCTGTCAAGTTTGAAATTGTGAGTTCATAAACCCTAAGAGTTTTGAAAACCCTCAGGGTTTGGGAATTATGAACTCACAAAAACAAAGTTGACAAAGCACTACACCAAAATAATTATCTGAAACACTAAAGCGGCAAACTGTCCGACCCGCAGGTAATATTGCTGCGGGCCTTTCGTTTCATACGCTGGAACGATGTTCAGTTGAAGAAAGAACGGAGAGATTTGAGGGCAGTTACAAATTCATAACAAATCGCTTTCAAAGTTCGGGGAATGCCTCTTTTTTTAAGCCACGAAAAACACGAACAGCACGAAAAACAGCATTTGGTATGCCCATGTTTTGAAAGCGAATTGGTATCAGATTTTCAGCGAATAGCCAGTTCAATGCTCTTGAAATGGATGCAGAAAATTACTTTTTCTGCGGGGGAAAGATTATGTTGATTAAAATTATAATAATCTGCCTTTGTATCGGTATTGCATCACCGGTCCGGGGAGCGTCATGGCCTCCTCTGCCCTTTATTATTGCCGGAACACTGACGGTAAACGGTATCCGGGTCACTGCTGAGACAGATGAAGGATATCTTATTATTGTAACAGATGAAAATCAGATTCCCTTATCTCCGGCAGCCGAAGACAGGGACGGATTACGGCAGGAATATGAAACCTGCAATATTTCCATCCCGATATATCATGAAAGCAGTCAGCCGGGCGGAGCTGTCCCCGGAAAAACTGTCATTATCAATGTTTACAGGAACGGTTCAAAGCTCCTGGTCACGAATCCCTGGGGAGGGAAAATTGTTGCAGGAGAACCGGGAGGGACGGCTATGATTGATATTGAAGCCATGACCGGCCCTGCAGTCCCTGCAGATGATGACTGCAGCGATCTTGTGGAAGCGGAAAGATTAAAATGGGATGCAGATAATAACCATAAAATCGGCCTCCCGGAAGCCATCCGCGCCCTACAGGTGATTTCCGGAATCCGACCCAATATAGAATAAAGATCTCACCATATATACCGATACTTAAAACATTTTGGTAATTCTGCCGGGCAGATTTTAACCGCAGAGTAACACAGAGTTTTTCTGTGCGGAATTCAGATATGAATCTGAACCTCTGCAAATGTTTTAAGTAATGGTATATTTTGTAACATTTTTTATAATTTCAATATCTCATCAATAAATTATGTTACAAAATTATTGATGAGGTACTTACCTGTACCAAATTTATTGCTTGAATTATTTATGAATATATTCTCCAATAAAAACATTCAGATCATGATAAAACACGCCTGTAAAATTTTATAAGATGAATAAAAATACATAATCAGTCGGTCAGGCGGATGCGGCGCACCGCTTACCTTGTTGTTATGTGTAAATTTACAGCATAACGAATCAAAGGGGAATTTTATGAAAACAGAAAGTAATACAGACCCGAAAAATTCTAAGGTGTACATTATCGGAAGCGGAATTGCCGGACTGGCAGGTGCAGTATATTTGGAAAAAGATGCCGGTATTCCTGGCGGGAATATTCACATTTTGGAAAAAGATTCAATTGCCGGTGGCGCTGCTGATGGCGCAGGCGATAAAGATAAAGGCTTTGCTGTTCGTGGCGGAAGAATGCATGAAATCCATTACGAATGTTATTGGGAGCTGCTGTCTCACATTCCTTCGCTGGAAGACCCCGATATTTCGGTCAGAGACGAATCTTTTGATTTTAATGAACGTTTTGTTTCAAACGGACAGGCTCGTCTTCTGAAAGATGGAAAGAAACTGGATGTCTCTTCTTATGGGTTATCATTCAGACAAAAAACAGACTTACTTAAATTGACTTTTGTTTCAGAAGGATATCTTGGCAATAAAAGAATAGAAGACTGGTTTGATCAAGCCTTTTTTGACACAAAATTTTGGTATATATGGAGTTCCATGTTTGCATTTCAAAAATGGAGCAGCCTTGCCGAAATGAGAAGATATATGAAAAGGTTTATGCATCTTGTCGAAGGTTTGCCCAGATTGGGCGGTGTAATGCGCACCAAATACAATCAATACGACTCAGTAGTCAGACCTGTAAAGAAATACCTTGAAGAAAAGGGTGTGAAGTTTGAATTTGGCAAAGAAGTTGCTGATATTGATTTCAATCTGTCCGCTGACAAAAAGAGCGCCACAGTGATTCACCTTAAAGACAAAACTGAAATAGTGCTCGGCAAAAATGATTTTGTGTTTATTACAAATGGCTCCATAACAGAAAGTTCTGATAATGGAACCTGGGATACGCCAGCCAGGCTGAAAGGTATGGAAGAATCCGGCTCCTGGAAACTGTGGAAAAAACTGGCGGCAAAAGACAAGGCGTTCGGCAATCCGGATCCATTTTGTGACAATATCAGTTTGCAAAAATGGTATTCATTTACAGCCACCTATAAAGACAGCACCTTTCATGATTATATGGAAAACTTTTCCGGCAATGTGGATGGAACCGGCGGACTGGTTACCCTGACTGACTCCAACTGGCTCATGTCATTTGTCATAGCCCGGCAGCCCCACTTTCCAAACCAGCCGGATGATGTAAAGATTTTTTGGGGGTACGGGCTCTATCCTGACAGAAAAGGCAATTAC
>CAZHPS010000155.1:0-13758 GCA_964534335.1 uncultured Desulfobacterales bacterium | reverse complement strand
AGTTCGTTCGGTTATACAACAGCAGCCGGGCTTTCCAATCTGCCTGATAAGCAGATCGGTCATGACAGAATCACTGATTTTTTGGCAGAATCAGACTTTGATTCCAGAGATTTATGGCTTCAGGTCAAAGAAACTGTCCGCTCAGTTGAATCCGATGACGGTGTTCTGATATTTGATGACACAGTCGAAGAAAAACAGTGGACAGATGAAAATGAAATCATCACATGGCATCATGATCACAGCAGAAACCGGACTGTGAAAGGTGTCAATATTCTCAACTGTCTTTATAACTGATGTTACGCCGCCTCTGAAAGATCAGATTTGATTAAGCACATGTTTTCTTTGGAAGAAAACCAGTTGTCTGTAAGTACATATCTGAAACGCAGATGGTTGGCTGTGCATATTTTGAGCATATCACGGAGCAGTTCATTTTTTGTAACTTCACTTTTCCGGCGGATACGGCCGGTTTTCGGATCGCTGAACAGCACCGGTTTATTAATGATTTCATAAGCAGCCGGAATATCAGTGTTTTGGGAATTATAAACTGATGTTACGCCAATCCTTCAGGACCCGGCAGACTGCTGTATTTCCCATCATTCCGGTGAAAACCGGAATCCAGTAATGTCAGGCGTTCCGGCTACCGACTTTCGCCGGTATGACGATTCGGCGTAACATCATTTATGAGCTGAAGTGTACAATAAAAACCGGATTTTTTGGAAAAATCCGATTTTTGCAGCGCACAGATTCAGGACTGACAGAGTAGCAGTATGAATTTCAACTGCGCAAATCATCTTTATCTGAAAGGAGTTTTTATGACTGTGAAATCCATATCTTTATTTTTTGCTGCCCTATGTCTGCTTGCCTTTCCCTGCTGGACAAATGCAGAGGAAAGCCCTGAACTCCGGCAGGCTCACCAAGAATTTGAAAAAGCATTTGAAATCTATACCCGGCTTGCCACCGAAGGCGGAAGCGGGGATATTAACAAAGCTCTGGAAGATTACAAAAACAAGTACATGCGTTACAAGGAACTCAAGGCAAAGGAAGAGGCAGGAAAAAAAGCCGATCAGCCGCAGTCTTCCGCAGCATCAGCCCGGCCTGTGCTGAATATTCCCCTGCCGGATCTCAGCCCCGGCAAATCTGCGGCTGTGCTGAATGCAGAGCGTTTTATTGCGAATGTTTCCCCTTCTGAAAGCAGTCAGACGGTTTACTATGAACGCCTTGCCAGTCTTACCATTGCTCCCGGAACATTGGCAAAAGAGGAAAAAGTCTTTATTCATCCCATGACCAATGAGGGCATTGATTCCGCATATCTGTCGCCGGTTGGCATTTATGATGTGCAGATCGGAAATCTGCATGCGTTTTCCAAAGAACTGACTCTGGAAATTCCTTTCAGTTCCAAACGTCTGGATGACCGGTTTTATCCGGAAGCCCAGTTGATGGCAGCCTATTATGACAACAGCGGCTGGCATGTGATTCCCTCATGGATTGACACACAAAGGAACAGAATCATCATCCGGACAAATCATCTGACCGGCTTTGCAGCGTTTGCCGTCAAAGACGATCTCAGCCGTCAGTATCTGCATCAGGAACTGGAAAAACTTGCCCGGACAGGGCAGAGCAGTTTTCAGGCAGTTTCAGACAAAGTCTCCTCTGTCATGCAGCCGGTTCTGAACAAAGCTTCTGCTGCATATCAGACCGGCGCGGGCCTGCTGGGAAAAGCATGGGCAAAAGCCAGGACTGCCTACAATTCTGTATCTTCTGCTGTGGGGGAAGTGGTGGACGCGGGAAAAGGCTATGCAAACGACGCGTATGAGGCTGTACTGGCTGTATACAATGTATCCAAAGATGTTCGGGATGTGGTGAGAACATGGAAGGCCGGAAACTGCTACAATACCATGAATTTCATCATCTATTACAATGAATCCCAGATCACTGATCCCACCCAGATTGTGTATAAACCCAGCGGCAGCACGAAGACAGCCAAAAAGCCCGGAGAAAACTATTTCTGGGTCAAAGAGGGCGAAGGGCTGTATTATGCGGATCTGCCCGCGACCGAGGCCAAAGAGGTTCCGCCTTATATCACGGATATGGCAAAGGCATTGGATGCCGCGTATGCTTTTTACAAAAAGAATTACAAAATCCCCCAGGGGCCGATTCAGGTGGTGGTGGCAGGTTCCAATATTGATCCCTTTTATGAAAAAATCTCAAAGTTCATTGTCATCAATCACAATGTCATGACCTATGAGGGAATGAAAACCCTCACAGCGCATGAACTTTTTCATCTGGTGCAGAACCAGTACTGCAATATTCTGGACATGAAACTGTTCACATGGCTGATTGAATCCACAGCCGAATATGTTTCCTGTGAGGAAGTCTGGAAGATTCCGCTGATTCGTGAGAGAAAAATCGGCATTGGATTTCTCAAAGAGGCATTGGACGCTACCGGCAATGAAAGGGAGTATACTGCCGCGCATTTTATCGGATATCTGGCAAAAAACAAAAAATTAGATCTCAAAGGTTTTTTTGAATATTTCAGCAAAACCTATGGCGTATCCTCCACTCTCAGTTATGTGGATGAGTATCTCAAGAAGAAAAATGATGGCAAAGGACTTCCGGATGCATATGCGGATTTTGCAGCATGGCTTATGCTGAATTCCACTTCCCCTTTACAGCAGAGCGATGTGTATACCGCATTCAATACACTTCCGGATGCCATGAAAATGGTGAAACAGGGGATTGCAGAACAGCAGTTTGCATTGCGCACCGAATACGGCAAAACTGTCTCCGGCGGAATCAAAGTGGAAGCGGATCAAAGCGGGGAAAAAGAATTTTCCCTTACCCTGAAAGACAAAAGCGGAGACGGGCTGGCTGATCTCTATGTGCTGACCGGCAATGCCAAAACAGATCCTTTGGTGAAAAAAGCCCGGTTAATCAACAGGGGCGACAATGCACTCATAAAACTGAAACCTGCTGATGTGCTGTATGTGGTGGGAACCGGTGTGAGTTCCGGCGGAGATCTGGTGATTGCTTACAGCGCTGCCATGCTGACCGTGCGCACAGAACTGACCCGTGCCGAATTTTCTGTCAATGTTTCCGGAGCCAGATATGAATGGAATTTCGGAGATGGCAAAAGTGAAAGCACAGCAGGCAGCAGCGTTGTCCATGTCTATGACTATACCTTTAAACCTGCATCCGGCAAAAATCCCTTTGATGAAAATTTGACTTTTGATTACAAGGAATATCCGGTTTCGGTGAATGTGTATGACGCGCAGGGAAAACTCATCAGAACCGTTCACGGAAAAGCAGGGCTGAATCCCATAAAATCTTTGAATAACTGACAAATCATCAGATTGTATAAAATCAATGGCGATTTGCGGTTACACGATATCCCCAAAACAACATTCCCCAGACACACCCGGATTTGACAATTTTCCAAAAATTGTCAAATCTTTCAGGTGACTGAACAGAGACATTCATTTTGGGAAATCACCTTATACCGATTCGCCATTGATTTTTTCAGAAAATCCCCTCCTGAGAGGGGCAGGGGTGTGTTTCATAAGTATATTTTCAATGGCGAATCGGTATTACATTGCAAAACAGTCAAAAAGGAGATGGAAAAATGGAAAATAAAATACTGGAAACAATGAAAAAAGCTGACAAACCCCTCAGACCGGGGGATATAGCCAAAATGGTCGGGGCAGACAGCAAAGAGGTTTCGGCTGTTATTGCCAGGCTGAAAAAAGAGGGGAAAGTGATCTCACCCAAGCGGTGTTATTATGCCCCGGCTGGAGAATAACTGATTTATGAAATATCCGAAAATTGACAATACCCTGTTTATTCAGAACAGGGCCGGATTGGTGAAACATCTCAAACCCAAATCCCTGGCCCTTTTCAATTCCAATGACATCATGCCCAAAAGCGCGGACGGGGTTCGGCCCTTTGTCCAGCACACAGATATTTTCTATTTAAGCGGCATAGATCAGGAAGAAAGCATTCTGCTCCTCTGCCCGGAAGCGCAGGAGGAAAAGCACAGGGAAATTCTCTTTATCCGTGAGACCAATGAAAAACTGGCTGTGTGGGAAGGGCAGAAATATACTGTGGAAGAGGCCAGAGAGATTTCCGGTATCAGCACAGTGTACTGGACTTCCCGTTTTCAGGATATATTCCGCTCTCTTGCTTTTGAATCCGATCATATTTGGCTCAACACCAATGAGCATTCCCGCGCGGATTTGAGTGTGGAAACACGGGATGAGCGATTTGTCAAATGGTGCAGACAGGCTTTTCCGCTCCATAAATATGAAAGACTGGCTCCGATTCTGCATAATCTGCGCGCGGTCAAATCTTCCATTGAAGCTGATCTGATCAGTCACGCCTGTGCAATTACGGGTCAGGCATTTCGAAGACTGCTGGGTTTTATCCGTCCCGGCGTCTGGGAATTTGAAATTGAGGCTGAAATCTGGCATGAATTTGTCCGGAACCGTTCACGGGGGCCTGCTTATGAATCCATTATTGCCTCAGGCGCGGATTCCTGCGTTCTCCACTATGTGAAAAACGACAAGCAGTGCAAAGCAGGGGACCTGGTGCTGATGGATTTTGGCTGTGAATACACCAATTATGCCGCAGATCTCACCCGGACTGTTCCGGTAAGCGGAAAATTCACGCCCCGGCAGAAGCAGGTTTACAATGCTGTGCTTCGGGTGCAGAGAGCAGCCATTGATCTGCTGCGCCCCGGCAATACCATAAAGCAATATCACAAATCTGTGGGAGAAATCATGGAAAGGGAACTCATTGCTCTGGGACTGCTGGATGCCGGGGAAGTGGAAAAACAGAAGCAGGATAAAGATGCCTATGAGGAAAATCCCCTGTACAAAAAATACTTTATGCACGGAACTTCCCATCATCTGGGGCTGGATGTGCATGATTACGGAAACCGGTACCGGCCTTTTGAAGCAGGAATGGTGCTGACCTGTGAACCGGGTATTTATATTAAGGATGAAGGTTTTGGCATACGCCTGGAAAATGATATTCTTGTCACCACAGACGGGCCGGTGGATTTGATGGCCGATATTCCCATTGAAGCTGATGAAATTGAGGATTTGATGGGCAAATTTAGTGATGTCCTGCCCTGACTGAAAAAACGCATCTGATACCGATTCGCCATTGATTTGATACAATACCGTCAGTTTTTCCGCAGTTGAGCGTATGCAAAAAACCGCTCCGCTTAATTTTTGCACTCCTCCGGATCCGCTTCAGTTCAATGGAGAATCGGTATGATACCAAATCGCTTTCAACACATGAGAATGTCAAATGCTGTTTTTTCGTGTTTTCCGTGTTTTTTCGCGGTTAAAAAAAGAGGCATTCCCCGAACTTTGAAAGCGATTTGGTATGACAGATCTCCGCACAGAAATCAGGGGGAAACAGCAGATTTGTTCTGAACTGCCTGAACATTTCTGACAAGGCTCTGCTTTATTTCCTCAATCTTCCAAATCAGGTTCAAAAAAAAGCCAGAGCACCTGGGGAAAAGCTCCCTTAAATGCTTTTTCACAGCGGTTGATGGCCCGGATTAAGTCTTCCGCACTGTCTGTTTTTTTCATTTTGGCTTTCACTGCCACCATAACATCAGGCCCCATCTGGAGTGTCAGCAGATTGAAAACCTGTCCAATTTCAGGCTGGCTGTTCAAAAATTCCGTCATCCTGGTTTTGATAAGAGGCTCAACACCCTGACCGATAAGCAGCCCCTTCACCTGTGTGCCAATCAGCACTGCGATAATCACCAGCAGAATCCCGATGCCTATACTGCCCAGAGCATCGAAAAAGGGATTGCCTGTAATGATGGTCAGAAATACCGCTAACAGGGCAAAAATCAGCCCCAGCAGCGCAGCCAGGTCCTCACCGAAGACCACCAGCAGTTCGCTCTGCCGCGTATCCGTAAACCATTCCTTCAGACTTCTTTCCCCTCTTTCCTTGTTCACCTCCCGCATACATCCCCACATGGAAACCCCTTCGGCTGCAATGGAAAAAACAAGCACAGCCACAGCAATCCAGGGCATGGAAAGTGGTTCGGGATTGTGCATTTTGTGGAATCCCTCATAAATGGAATACAGACCGCCCATGCTGAAAAGAATCAGCGCGACCAGAAAAGACCAGAAATAAACTGCCTTGCCATAGCCCAGAGGAAAATCAGGTGAAGGCGGTTTTTTTGCCCGTTTTATGCCTACCAGCAGAAGCAACTGGTTCCCGCAGTCAGCCGCGGAATGAATGGATTCAGCCATCATCGCGCCGGAACCGGTGACAAGGGCCGCAGCCAGTTTGGCAACTGCAATGGCAAAATTTGCCCCCAAAGCGAAAAAAATACTTTTTACAGAATCTGCGCCGTGTGACATAGTGCTTTCTCCCTGTGAATTGAAGGTTACTGTCTGTTTATAAAAATAATTAAAATTTGAGGGCATTAACGTGAGTTCGGCATAAAACTTACTTATGTCAAACTCACGTCAGGTTTACTTTCAGATGCCCTTTATTCTTTTTCTTATCACAGGAAAGGATATGGATGCAAACAGCAAAAAATATTTTCTGCTGCTTATACAGATGTTCAGATATTGATTCTCCCAAATTTCATAGTATAATATATTTAATTTAATAAAAAATAAATCTTTTTAATTTTTGCAGTTGTTTATCTGAACATCGGCGGCAGCAGAAAATTCAATGCAGATACTCCGGAAAAGTTTTGTCTTCAGGCATATTTTTTGCTAACATACTTTCCCGGTTTTCATGCCGGACTGTCCGCAGTCCTGTTTTTACTGTTTATCAACCAACACTTATGAAGGAGGAAACATGTGCAAATGCCTTATGGCGAAAAAAACTCTCTGTCTGGCCGTGTGTCTGCTGCTTTTGGGAACAGGCACTGCGCTGGCCGCAGAAACCGGATTCACCTTTGGTCTGCTGCTGGTCGGGCCTTACAATGATCATGGTTACAGTCAGGCCCATTATGAGGGCGGAAAGTATGTGGAACAAACCATACCGGGCGCGAAAATGATTTATATTGACAAGGTCAATCCGGCTGACCGTGCAGGCATCACCATTCCCCAACTGGTGGATGATATGGCGGAAAAAGGGGCGAAGCTGATTATCGCGAATTCCGATGACATGAAAGACGGCATTCGGGAAGCTGCTCTCATGCACCCGGAGATTTTCTTTGTCCACTGCTCCGGTGATGATGTGCTTACGGGCAAGGCACCGGCAAATCTCACCAATCTTTTCGGACGCATGGAATATGGAAAAATGATGGCAGGTTTCGCGGCTGCCATGACCACAAAGACCGGGAAAATCGGCTATCTCGGTCCTCTGATCAATGAGGAAACCCGGAGACTGGCCGCGTCCAGTTATCTGGGAGCGAAATATGCCTGGGAAAAGGTTTTGAACAAAAAAGCAGAAGATCTGAAATTTCAGGTCACATGGATTGGTTTCTGGTTCAATATTCCGGGAGTTACTGCAGATCCCACACAGGTGGCACAAAATTTTTTCAATACCGGTTATGATGTGATAATTTCCGGCATTGACACCACGGAAAACATTGTGGTGGCAGGCCAGAAACGCAAAGAGGGAAAAGAGGTCTGGGCGGTTCCCTATGATTACAAAGGAGCCTGTGAAACATCGCCGGAAGTCTGTCTTGGAGTTCCCTATTTCAACTGGGGGCCTGGATATGCGGATATGGTGAAACAGGCCATGTCCGGAAACTGGAAATCTGAATGGATCTGGCTTGCGCCGGACTGGGCTGACATCAGCAAAACAGAAACCAGCACAGTGGGATTTGCAGAAGGCATGGCACTTTCGGAAACCGCACGGAAGGCTCTCTCTGATTTTGTCAAAGATATGGGTTCAGGGAAAACAGCTCTTTTCAAAGGCCCGCTGAACTATCAGGATGGCAGTGTTTTTCTCAGGGAAGGGGAAACAGCCACTGATCAGCAGATTTGGTATATGAAACAGCTTTTGCAGGGCATGGACGGCCAGAGCAGCGCAAAGTAAACGCATACGGGACGCAAATTGTCCGCGCTGTATTCACTTGGGCAGGTGGGTGAAGCGGCAGAGTAACCCACCTTTTTTTTGCAAATTGCAGATCTGCCTTACGATTCTGTCAACCTTGAATCTGTGAGTTGAAAAAAACCGGGTTTTTCCAAAAAATCCGGTTTTTCTGTACACTTCAATGAATAAAATCAAAGTTGACAAAGCCTTACTTATTTTTTATCCTGTTCACGCAGGCCCGCGCGGAAACGGGGATAATTTCAGAATCCCCGGTCTTTTTTATACACAAAAACTTCAGGTTGTCCGCTTATTTTTCAAACATCCTATCAAAGAAGACGGGTCAGCCATTCCGGAGCCTCTCCGCTTTTGCTCCTTTCCATTGCTTTTTCGCAAAACAGAAGCCATTCCTCCGCGCTCACATGACCATCATTGTTCAGATCAACGAGTTCCTGAATACCGTTCCAGGCTTTCTTTTTGGCCTCAACCAGCTTTTTCCATTCAGGACTCTCGTCGCTCCAGCCTTTTTGTATCTTTGTATTATAGGCCTGCGTTATAAAATCCCTTAATTCAAGAGTTCCACTCTTATCTGTATCCAATTGATTGAAAAAAGAAATAAATTTCTTTTTCTGCAAATCTGTCAGCATATGTTCTCCTTTAGGTACATGCAGCACGGCATGTTATATTGCACACAGTCCTTAGCGTTTGCGTTACGGGGCAGAGCCCCGTAACAAATCGTCATTGCAAAAAACACGAATCGCCTGCCGGTTTGTCGGCAGGCAGGTTCCTGTCACTGCCGGTTCATCTCTGTCACCAGTTCATTCAGCACCCTGTCCGCATCTTCCACAGGAACCTGGCAGGTTCCCACTTTGCGGTGTCCGCCGCCGCCATATTTGAGCATCAGCGCGCCCACATCCACAGTCGCTGTTTTGTTGATAATGCTGTAACCGCAGGTCATGACAATGTTCTGTTTATTCAGTCCCCAGATAATTTGGATGGAAATATTCTGCTCCGGGTAAAGACTGTAAATCACAAAACGGTTGCCGGTATAGATTTCCTCCTGCTTTCTCAAATCCAGCACAATCACTTTGCCCTGAATTTTGGTATTGGCACGGATCATTTCCTGAAAAATTTTGTCCTGCTCAAAATAGCGTTTCACCCTTTCCTTTACATCAGCAATTTCAAGGATTTCCTCCACTGTTTTGCTCCGGCAGTAGCCGATCATATCCATCATCAGTTGGTAATTGCTGATTCTGTAATCCCTGTAACGTCCCAGACCTGTCCGGGGATCCATGATAAAGGAAAGCAAAACCCATCCTTTGGGATTGAGAATTTCATCTGCTGTAAAATCAGCGGAATCTGCTTTGTCCACAGCATTTATAAGATTTCTGATGTGGGAATCAGTGAACTTTTTGTCACCTCCGTAATAATTGTAGATTACCCGTGCAGCACTCCGGGCAGCGGTATCGCTGATTCCTTTGAATGTTCCATGTGCCTTTCTTTCATCCTCACTGGAATGATGATCAAACCACAGGCCGCATCCTTTTACATAAGGAATATTGGCCAGGAGATCATTTTCCGTGACTTCAATTTTGCCATCCTGGATGTCTTTGGGATGAACGAATTTAATATCGTCTATCATTCCGACTTCCTTTAAAAGGACAGCGCAGCCAAGTCCGTCAAAATCCGAACGTGTCAACAGTCTCATATTTTCCTCCTTGTGTTCAGTGTTCATTTGGCAATTGCCGAGTGGCGACATCCCTTTTTTCGCATTTATCTGAAAATAAAAAGCGCACTTTCAAATCAGTTGATACTGGCATCCTTTTCGGGATTCTGCATTTGTTTTTTTGGAGATTTTTTTTCTATAATACTGTCAATCCTTTCGTATTTTTTCCGAACAATGAAACAATGCTTATCCATCCACATATTTTTTGTTGAACGCAGCTATAATCTCCAAAAATTCCTGCGGCAGTCTTTTCCTGACCTGTGCAGCAATCCATGTGGGAATTTCCTTATAAAATGCCTGCGCAATTCCTCCGGCAATACATGCCTGTGTATCACTGTCTCCGCCCAGTGACACGGCTTTTCTGACAGCATCCTCATAACTGTCTGCATCAAGAAATGCGATTACGGCTTCCGGTACTGAACCCTGACAGGAAACATCAAATCTGTAATCCGGTCTGATTTCATCAACTGTCCTTTTCAGATTGTAATTGAATCTCTGGCTGATTTCTTCTCGTATGTTTTCTTTGCTTTCCCCTGTTCGGGCCATAAAAACGGCAAGTGCGACTGCCTGCGCACCTTTGATTCCCTCCGGATGATTATGGGAGACTTCAGCACTTTTCCGAGCTTCTGCCAATACGGTTTCAACCGTCGAAAAAGCAAACCCTATGGGACTCACACGCATGGCTGAACCGTTTCCCCAACTGTTGTACGGCATGATCTCAGGTTCAAATATCCATTTGAAAAATGCGCCTCCATAACCTGCATCCGGATATTTGCGTCCAAAAAATTTGAATGATTTGCCATAATCTGTCTGATTCAGAATGGCATAGGCAGCGGAGATTGTCAAAACAGTGTCATCAGTAAACTGTGAGTGCTGATGAAAAAGGGGAAAATCCGTTGTTTTGACACTGTGGCGCTCGTATACTGATCCTATCATATCTCCTGCAATTGCTCCAAACATGTCAATTCTCCTCAAATGATGTTAATTCACCGGGCCGGAATCGGCTGTTCATCCGCCCACCATTTTTTCCATATCTGAGACAAACTGCTCCATCTGTTCTGACTGGGCATTCAACTGCTCCGCAGCCGAAGCGGTTTCCTCGGCTGTTGCGGAATTCTGCTGTGTTGAACGGCTGATCTCGGCAATGGCTTCATTCATCTGCACAATTCCCTGTTTCTGCTCTTCGGATGATGCCGCAATTTCAGCCATGAGATCATTTGTCTTTTTTGCCTTTTCAGAAACTTTTGTCAGAGAACTTCCTGTTTTTGAAACCGTTTCCGAACCCTTTCTGATTTTTGAACTGGATTCCCCAATCAGCACTGCTGTATCTTTTGCTGCATCCCCCGCGCGTTTTGCCAGACTTCTGACCTCATCTGCGACTACTGCAAAGCCTGCGCCCACTTCTCCGGCACGCGCGGCCTCAATGGCTGCATTCAGTGCCAGAAGATTGGTCTGAAATGCAATTTCATCAATGGTTTTGATGATGGTATGAATTTTTTCCCCTGCTTCACTGATTTCACTCATAGAGTCCATCAGTTCCCTCATGGACTGCTCTGCTTCTTCAGACACCTGCATGGTTTCTTTCAAAAGCAGTTTTGCCTGACCTGCATTGCCCGCATTCTGACGGGCCATTGCAGACATTGCATCCAGAGAAGAGGAGGTTTGCTGCACAGATGCTGCCTGCTCCGAAGTGGTTTCAGACAACTGCTGACTCGCGGATGCAATCTGGGCGGAACCCGAATTCACCTGCGCGGAAATTTCATTCAGCCCTTCAATGGCCCTGCGGATTGGAGAGGCAATACGGGCTGCAAAAAACCAGATCACGGCCAATCCCAGAAACACAGCAATGAAACTGATACCGATCTGTCTGAAAATCAGGCTGCCCTGGCGTTTGTCTATTTCATCAACAAAAGATTTCACCTCCGCCATTGCTGTTTCCTGCGGAAGACTGATCAGAACCAGCCAGGATGTTTCGCTTCTTCCAATTTCAACCGGGATACTTATCTGGATATTTTTGTCCTGAAGGACAATATGTTCCTTTACGTCTTTTATGCTTCTCATGTGTTCCTGCCAGTCTTTTGGCTCCAGTTCCCTGATATGTTTGCCTATGAGATCCGGCCTGCGGCTGACAGAAACCAGAATTCCGTTATGACTCACAACAGCGATGGAAGCTGAACCGGAATAAAGTTCCATGCCTGTCCGGTCTGAAAGAGACTGCATAAAATCAATGCCGATATCCACTCCGGTAATGCCGTAAAAGGAATCATTGACAAGGATGGGAACAACCACTGAGATTATCCAGACATTTTTTCCCTGAACCATGTACGAATAGGGATCAATGACACATTCCTTTTTCCGTTCACGGGGAAGCAGATAATACTCACCTTTCCGGACACTGTTTTCATATCTGTCCTGATTTTCATAATCTGTCAGAGGTTCCATGACAGCGGAATTTCCCTCTTTTCCTCGGCTCCAGTAAGGGATAAAGCGGCCCGTGCTGTCATGTCCCGGTGTATTGGCATAGAGATCATCTCTTTCATCAAAGGCATTGGGTTCCCACAGCGTATAGGTTCCGAGAAAGGATTTGTTTTTGATCAGCAGGCTTTTCAGAATGCCGCTGATCTTTTCCCTGTCCATTCGCAGAAGAATCTCTTTGTCTTTGACACCCGCAAACACATCAGCCAGGGTTCGCGCCGCATCCATGGCAACTTCCAGTTCTGCTTTTATATGACCGCCTGTTACCTGAGCCTTTTCAAGCAAAAATTTTTTCACCGAGGCTTCCGCATAGTCTCCGGTGGATTGAAGAATGAATTTCCGGAACCCGTCCTGAAAAAATTTTCCGTTCAGAAGAAGTCCCCCGATCCCGAAAATAAAACAGGCTCCGAACACCAGCACCATTTTCAGATGCAATGATTTGAAATTTATCTGTTTCATTCTTTCCTCACGGCTCTGCGTTCAAAACCTCAAGAATCACATAATTGTCAAAAATATCCTTTGGTGCAAAGTCTTTTGCAGGCATACTGTTCTCTGTCAAAAACATTTTCAGATCCGTCAGATAGGAATAAAGACCACCGCCATCCCGGTTTCTCTCCATTATGTTTTGCGGATCATGGATTCGGACATTGCTGCATATTTCCTGAATTTCCTTTTCAGAATACGGCCCTTCATCTGCAAATATCCGTGTATTGATGATCTCCATATATTCTCTGTGGTTTGCCTGATCATGGAGCCATTTCACGCCTTTTATCCAGCCTTTCAGTATTTTGGCAATATCCTCTTTGGGAATGCCTGACAGAATGTCTTTCATCACCATGATGCCTTCAGGTATACAGCCTTCATACGATGCGCTTGTTGCCACAACTTTGCCTTTGCCCTCTTTTTCCGCACGGATGGCTTCAGGATCATAACAGACCATCAGATCAAACATACCGTTGATGAAACTGTCTGTCATGGGTTTTACTTCCATTTCCACAGGTTTCACATCAGAAAGTTTCAGTCCGGCTGTGGAAAGCCAGCGGTTGAGAAAATAGGTGACAGCGAATGAATTTTGATAGATTCCAACATTTTTTCCTTTGAGATCTGAAGGATTCACATCCTTTCGCATGAGGATTTTGTCTCCGCCGTGTGACCAGTCGGTTTCCATAAGAATTGTCAGATGAACCCCTTCGAGATACAGCCCCACTCCGGAACCAATCATATCCACCATGACATCCACACGCTTATCTTTAAACAGACTGACCATATCCTGCCCGTCTGTGCATTTCACAATTTTGACATCCAGCCCCTGTTCTTTCCAGAAACCTTTGGTATCCGCCACATGCAAAGGGGAAAATCCAATCCAGGGAATCCAGGCAAAACGGTAGGTTCTGGCATGGGATTCCACAGCACAAAACACCATTGCCATAAACATCACTGTTATCAATATCTGTTTTGCTTTCATAAAACCTCCTTTTTTTGGTTGGGGCTTGTAACAAAATAACCTGAACAAAGTTGTATTGTATGTTATAAACAGAATA
>CAZHPS010000154.1:0-13870 GCA_964534335.1 uncultured Desulfobacterales bacterium | reverse complement strand
TTTTTGGAAATTAATTCATGATATTAATAAAATTTAAGCGAATGGACAGTTATAATGAAATTATAAATCTCGGAGCTATCAGAGTATGAAAACTGTCTGAAGTATTATTAAGATAAAGATTGCTGCCTGAAAACCCTAAGGGTTTTGGAAACCCTTAGGGTTTTTCGGACAAATATTTTCTGAAAGTCTACAGTTTCTTTTCCTTATTACTGACAAAACATAAAAGCAAGAAATTTTTCCGGGATAAGGGCCTGTAATGAAATAAGGTGTATAAGTAAGTCAGCATAAATTTTGGGGTATGGCGTTTTCAGAAAAATCCGGATTTTTTAATACCCGAAAACTTTCGGTTAAGTACTTAATTCCCAAGTTTTAACCCGGCTGCAGAAAGATTCCAAAGAATATTGTTGTTCAGTTTATTAAAAGTGGGTCAAATCGGCTGATAATGTCATCCATTTCGGGATTCCGGTTTGTTCTTTCAATTTTTTTATGTAATAATATCGATATTTACAGATTTTTCCGGCACCGGTGTCAGGCTTGGATCAACGGATTTGACCCACTGCCAGAACAGAAATGATTTTGCGTTTGGCAGGATGACAGAAAAACGGATTCCGGTATCAATTTTTTCAAAATTGGAATTGCTGAAGGGAATGCTTGACAGAAGTTGCAAAAATCATGTAAACTTATGCTGAGTCGGTTTTATATGATGTTTTTTTCATTATTTTCATTATAATGATCAGAAGATAAGTACTCAACCGAAAATTTTCGTATATTAAAAAAACCGGATTTTTCGGAAAATTAATGTCTGAAAATATATGGAAACGTGCTTATGTCTGATATTTGCAATTTCAGATCAGTTTTTTAAAACTGGAACAGTTCTTGCTATAGATTTTCCAGATGGAAGAAAAGTGATTCCGGAATAAATGCCAGACTTTCAGTTTGACACGCCTCCGCCTTTTAAATCAATGGCATGGGGCAGAGCGGAAGTGGAAGATTTCTTTTTTTGCAGATTCACCATTTTTTCCCAAAAGACAAAATTAATCCTTAAAAAAGCATTTTTTGCAGGGAGGGTATTATGAAGACAGGCAAAAGCGTATTGGCAATTATGGTTCAGGTGTTTTTTATCAGCAGCATCCTGTTTTTCTTTTCGGGGGCGGCAATGGCGGAATGCCCCGGTTTCACCAAAGTGACCGGAACGGCTAACTGGTTCGAGGGAAAAACAATCGGAACTGAAGGTATGAACAGCCCTGCTCTGGTGGATATTAATGGCGACAACAAGTTGGATGTGTTTGTGGGATCATTGGATGGGAAAATTTATTATTTTCAAAATACCACCACTGACCCTGTTTCACCGAGTTTTGACGACAAAGCCAGCAATCCTTTGGCTTCCATATCTTTTCCGGTTGGCACAGTCCTCAAACCCTGCTTTGCCAAAATAAAAGATGATGAGAACAATGAAAAAACTGTTCTTTTTCTGAGTGTATCAGGTGAATCCTATGTAAAGTATTATGAATATAACGGAACCAGTTTTGTTGAAAATGATGCTGCCAATCCATTCAATGGGAAAGTGATAGATGCAACTTCCTCTTTTAATGCTTTCAAACCGGCTTTTGCAGATATTGACGGGGATGGGGACATGGATGCACTTTTCGGAATGGAAAGAGAGACAGGAGACTTCTATGCCAAGATCAAATATTATAAAAACATAGGCGTCAATGTGTTTGAGGAACAGTCTGATGAGAACAATCCTTTTAATGAAATCAGGATGGCTTTTAATCCCACTCCGGAGGTTGTGAATGGAAAGCATCTGATCGTAGGCGACAAAAATAAAATTAACTATTACAAAAATACTGGAAGTCTGCTGTTACCGGAATACGATGATGGCTGTTCCATCGAAGCAGTTTCCGGAAATTTTTATTATCCGGCTTTCGGGGATTTGTTCGGAAACGGAGAAATGAAAGTGCTGGTGGGAACCGCTTCAAAGATCGGTCTTGAGTACTGGAATTATTCTGATGTCATTCCCGTCGTTCCGGGTGATATTGACGGCAAAAACGGCCTGACCCTGGCCGATGCCATTCTGGGGCTGAAAATTCTTGCGGCTGCGGATATTTCCGGAGAAATCAATCTGAATGCGGATATTAATGCTGACCAGAAAATCGGACAGGAAGAAGTGATTTTTGTTCTCAGAGAAGTTGCACAGATTGAGTGATGTGCAACAGGTAAAAAAATCTGAGATTTTTGATTAGGATTTCTCATCTGCAATCCATTCTGTTTTGTTTTTCTGTATATCATATCTATAATAATGTCATCCCTTACGGGATTTTTCCAAACCCGTAAGGGGTGAAATTATTATAGACAAACCTGCAGGTTCCGCATACAAACCCCGTAAGGGGTGAAATTATTATAGACAAACCTGCAGGTTCCGCATACAAACCCCGTAAGGGGTGAAATTATAATGTCATCCCTTACGGGATTTGGATTTGTTTTTTTTCATGCCATTTCTATAATAATGTCATCCCTTACGGGATTTGGAACGGATGTCATTATTATAGAATGCCCAAAACAAAACCGCTGTTTCCGGCACGACCGGAAACAGCGGTTTTTTTGTGACACCCTTAAACTCCTCTCACGAGGGGGAAGGGATTCTGATTCTATTCTTCTGTTGCCTTTTCTGTGACTTCCCTCCACCACTTGATCTGCGGTTCGATATCTCCTATGCCCTGAATTGCATTGGGTTCATTGTTGTATATCCCGCTTCCAATGGACAGCATATGACCGGAGTCTCCTTCAGCAGCACCGTCCATGGTTTTGATATACAGATGTTCATCATCCACAACCGGAGCGCTTCGGACATTTCCGACTTCGATATAGCTTACAGCGTCTCCGTCTTTCCGATTCTGATCAACCGTATAAACCCTGCCCAGTCCTGCATCCTCAACATCCGGTGTGCTGCACGGATCTTCCGTATCCTGAGTGGATGTGCCAAAGTATATCTTCCCTGCGGAGGCAAAGGCTGTGGCAAAAATCCGGTGTCCCGCAGGCATATCAAGAGACCATCTTTTTTCTGCCTTTGCACATCCGCTTTTTCCGCTTTTGTCTCTGTAAGCGTAAAAGGTGTATATGGTTCCGGCCGGACTGTCCCCGCTTTCATAGGGATTGTCACTGGTTCCAAAGAAAATGTCCACACATTTTGTTCCGCTCTCATCTTTTGTCACAACCAGTGTGGGAGAAGCATGGATGGGCAGCACCTGATCGCTGATCACACAGTCATCAATGCTGGACACAGAACCGCTTTCATCCGGCAGTTTCACTTTGTACATGAGACCTTTGCTGGTTCCCACATACATGGCATCCAGATAACCGTTGCCGTCATAATCCACCACTGCGGGCTGGCCGCTGGGAACACCGTACATTCCAGAGCTTGTTGAATCCAGGAAGATGCGGCTGATGACCCGTCCGTCTGCCGCGTCAATCATAAATACCGATGGATAGCAATGGGGATCTGTGTCACTGCCGTTACAGTTGGTCGGTGTCCCGGATACAAAAAAGACCACCCATTTGGATTTGCCGCCTGACAGCACTTTTCCCACCTGTCCCACTGCGGGAGAGGATTTGCTTCTGTACAGATCCGGATCAATAAATTCCCACATGAGTTTGGGAACAACCGGATTTGTAATATCCAGACAGAAAATCGTGTCTCCGCCATTGCCCAGCGCACTGAACACCAGACTTTTCCATGCTCCATCCGCATACACATCTGCCACAGCCGGGGAGGCATCCACAAATGCCTGAGTGCCGGATTTCTTGAAATTATTTTTCAGCCGGGAAATCAGGTTGGCCGGAATAAAAGCCCATTCCTCTTTTCCTGTTCCGTATGTGTATGCCTTGTCATCCAGATCACTTGTGGCATCTTCAGGCCAGTCAAAGTAACCTCTGTGTTCTTTGCAGTAATCCTTACAGGTGGTTTTGAGATTGTCACTGTTCTCCGGAAGCTCGAAACCATTGTCATTGAACCAGCGGAAATGTCCGGCATCAAACGCGTGGAGCATACCGTCTCTGGCTCCCACCAGAGCGATGGTCTGCCGTTTTTTATGGGTTTCCAGAAAGGTGTCATATGCTGTTTTTTCATCCCCTTTCAGAGATTCATACCAGGAAGCCTTGCCCGGAGCATGGGAAATAGCAGGGGAAGAATGGTCAATGGCTCCCAGCAGCCAGGGTTTCTTGGTGGTTTTTCCGTCCTTGTAACCCCGTGTCCAGTTCACCAGAAACGCACTGTCCTTTGTGGCATCAAACGCACCGTCACCATCTATATCATCTTTGTACTCCCTGCCCGAATCACCAATCACATATTCATCTGTCAGGTTCAGCATGCTGGCGTTCACATTTGCCGTAGTAAAGTCTTTGAGTCCTTTTGTCTCATAGTATTTATATGTGGCAGTGATATTACCTCCGGCCGTTCCTGTTCCTGCAAAAGTAAGCGTATAGGCACCGGTAAAACGGTTGATCCAGCCTGTTCCGCCTTTGTCTCCCACCAACTGACTGGTATGGCTGTCAGAAAAGGTTTCCACCCCGTCCGTGATAGACAAGGTTCCCGGCTGGATGACTGTATGATCAATGATTCCCTCATAAACACCTTTTTTCACAAGTCTCGTGCCGATGACCTCCGATGTCGTCTTTACTTCGTGGTAAACAATTTCCGGAAAATAAATCTTCCGGCCAGATGGTTCCTGCCCGTTCATGGTGTCACCCGCATCCCAAAGTTCCACTGCATTGGTTGCGGATGTGCCGTCTTCTTTTACAGGTTCTGCCGGATCATAAGTGCGGGTGGCCACCAGATGACCGCGCATATACTTGTCCGTCCAGTCTGCGGCAGGTGTTTCATAGGTTCCGGAATAAACCACATTGGTGCGGACAATGGGGGATGAGCGGGAAAACACCGCATTTCTGGCCACATCACCCTGCAGTTCCACATCAATTATGGTCGGCAGACAGGTTTCAAGGGTACTGCGGAGTTCGGCTTTCCATACCAGTTTGTTGCCGCTGAGGCCCAGTTCGCCAAAGTCAATGCGTCCTTCCCGGAAGGTGCATGAGGGAGTTCCGGGTTTCCAGTTTTCCACTTTGCTCCCAACGGTATCATCTGCTATGGAAGCAGTGTTTTTCGTGTCATAGGCTTTGACCGTGCTCCATTCCACCTTGATCCAGGATTCATCTGTGGCTCCGCCATCCAGCGCAATATAATAATCAATATTGGTTACAGCCGTACCGCAGATAGGCATGCAATCCTTAACCCGGATGGAGACCGAGTTGTAATTGAGGTCAGGATCGTCGGGAGTGATGGCATTTGCAGCCCTCAACTGTGCAACACCCATAGCCTCCAGTTCAATGCGGAAAACCATGTCATTGAAGTCTGTGTCTGTCCATCCGGTTCCGGGCTGGTCATCCCATCCCAGAATCCACTGATCCGGATCGTCCTTGGGAGAACCCACAATCACATGGGGATATTTCTGTCCGTTGGTAAGGGTGATGATTCTGGTATCATTCTTATCCAGAGAAACATCGAAGAGATCGGGATCGTTCATGTTTTTGACAGCACTATCTGTCAGCCAGCCGTAATCAGTTTTCCATGCTTCTCCTCCTGGCGTCACCCCCAGTTGAAAACGCCTGTTGGCCACAGCAGGCCCAACATCATCACCCGCCGGATCAACGGGATTGAATTTCGCTTCCAGCCTAATTCTGGTGATTTTTCCCTTGCTTCCATTACTTATGTCACTATAATTTTTCCATTCAGTGCTGTCCGCAGTTTTGTAATTTATGCTGGAAGCATCATATGTGTAATCACTGCGTGTCCAGTCCAGCCATCCGGGGGAGGCTGCATCCGCTGCCACTTCACTGTCCAGAGGAACCATTCGGTTGGAAATAGACCATCCTCCGTTTGTCTGCAGCAGAGTCTCCAGTTGTGCCTCGCTGAAGCAGGCATTGAAGCAGGCATTATTGGTATCATTATTGGCATTACCGCACAGACTGGTACAGGCAGTATTTGATATTTTGCCCGTACTGGTGCCCACATCAGCCTCGTATTTCCATTTCATCTGATAGGTATCCGGGTTCCAGTTGCTTTTTGTGTAAAATACATTGCCTGATGTATTCCAGCGGTGATTGGAGGCCAGGAAAAAAACTATTTCCGTGCCGGGTGCAAATTTGGCACCGCTGCCCAGAGATTTCCGCATGTCCAAAGGTGTCACCGCACCATCTCCGTCCACAACAAAAAAAATGTCAGAACCGTCATTGTATGTTTTAAGATTTGTTTCATTATTGTTGGGAAAGCTGCCAGCCCCGTAAGCCACGTTAAGCACACCTTCGCGCTTTTTGGCTTTCTCCCAGTCTGAGTCCTGAGACTGATCCTGAATATTGATGAAAATCGGATGAATCACGGATTTGGCACCTTTGGCCGTATCTTTTGCCCGCAGAGCATCCCATCCGATAAACGTGTCATCGCTTTTGTCGTCAGGTGTACCCTTGTCATCCACAGCATCACTGTAAAGAAACCATCCGAAATCCGAGTTATATCCTGCTCCCTCAAAAAAATAGGTGGCCCATACTTCCTGCTCTTTGGGAATGATAATACTGTTGGGATCAATGGCATCCTTGCCGGTTTCCAGTGTCAGCCCGGTTCCGGCTGCCACATCATCCAGGGCAAAGTCAGCCGGATCAAAAATTCCGCCGTAGGTCTTGAACGGGTTGTTCGCACATCCGCTGATTTCATCAGCGGAATCAGCCTTGATAACAAAAGTCATCAGTACAACCGCAACTGCAATAATTGGAACAAACATACCGGGCCAGTACCCGGTTTTTTTTATCTGCTTTGTTTTCATGACAAACTCCTTTTGGGAAAGGGGTTAAAAAAAATATCCTGACACCTGTTACGCGACTGTAACAGAAAATCAGTATTCCATAAAAACCGTAAAAACCCTAAGGGTTTTTAAAACCATTAGGGTTTGGAACTTTGGATTCAGATTACAACTGAAAATTGGTGGAACCGTCAGCGGCAGTCGTTGCCACCGCTTTTTTATCATTATTGGCGGAATTCTTGTTGGCTCCTCCAAAATCCTGTCCGGTCTGATCCTGCGGAATCCATGGCGTGCCATCTCCAAAAACTGCCCCCATAGAAACTTCCACAGCCGCAAATTCAGCACCGTTTTTGCCTTCGGCCTGGGAACGGATAATAATGATGGCATCATTATCATCTGTGTTTTCATCACCTGCGGGACTTACATCTTCCTTGTTGTTCCATACCTTTACAGTGTATTTGTATTTCCCGTCAAAAAAGGAATTATTGGAAACAAGGGAAACACCGTCCTTATAATTTCTGCCAGTGGCCCCCCCCAGTACAAAATCCCATCCGCCATCCGGGAGTTTGCCGCCCTGCTCTTTCTCGATTTTATCCATAAGCACAGCCTTGCCATGCTCCAGCCCGGCTTCTGCGGCATAAAAGGCTGCCTGTTTGCGCTTCTGGTTTCCGCTGCTGGCTGATTCAAAGGTGCTTGTGCGGGTTGCGGCAATGCCGATAACCGTAAGAGCCACAAGGGTGACCATTACGGCCAGCATTGCGGATCCTCTTTCATTGTCAATACATTTTCTGCGGATATATTCTGATATTTTCATAAAATCCTCCTTTTTCCGGTTTTATAAACCCATATTCCGCAACTGAATGGTTGTCTGCAGCAGACGTCTGCGGAAATGATCATCACTGTCACCTGCTTTGCGATCCCCAAGTTCCGGACGTTTGCTGGTCAGATCATTGCTGTGCGTTTTTGCGGTTCTGCCCAGAAGGCTGATATTGATGAATTTGATCTTGTCTCTGTCATCCTCGCTCAGGTCTCCGCCATCCAAATCATCATCCTTGTATATCCATTCCCCTTTGGTAATGTCCGGGGGGCAGTCCGCAGTTTTGTCATCATTAAAATCCCCGCAAAAGGCAAACTGCAGATCTTCAATATTGTCGGCTATGGGAACATCATTTCGCAGCAGGGTTCCGTCTGTGGTCAGTTCATAAACGGCAGCTTCTGCAAATTCGGGATGGAAAAACTGGATGGTGCTGCCTGCATTGAAATCATTGAGAAGTTTATTATCAAACACCTCGTCCGGTTTATCAATATTGTCGTTATTGTTCAAATCATAATCCGCATTTGGGCCGTTTTGGACTTTGTTGCTGTTGGGAATAACTCCTGTTACAACAAAGGTCTCTGACCTGGGCTTCTCCGAATCTGTGACAATCGCCATAAAACCAAGTTTCGGCTTTTCATATATCCTGCCTCCGCAGTAGCAGCCAAGATCCCAATCCGCGTAAAGCGAATCCGTCATATCCTGCCTTACCTCAAAGTTGGTGGACTGCCCCCCTTTATCCTGGTCGTCTTTCAGAAACTTTGTGCTCAATGTCAGCATGGGCAGTTCATCACAGGCCAGCAGGGTTGTTCCGGTTGGTGCATCACCACATCCGGTGGCCCAGTTGACATAGTTGATGGTGAGTTTGTCTGATTCCCCTTCTCCGCCGTTTTCAAAGGTGATGGGGAGAATCGGATCACCCATAATGCTTAAACTGTCTCCAATCCCGCTGCCGGTCATGCGCAAATCCTGCTCTATCATGGAGCGGGCCATGCGCAGATTCTGCTGCAGATCAGCTATTTCATCCTGAACCACATAGGACTTGTAACTGTTGCCGAAAACCTCTATGACCCCGACAATTACCACCGAAAAAATGGCCAGGGCCACCAGCAGCTCGACCATCGTAAAACCTTTTTGGTTCTGCAAAATATGTTTCTTCATGGTTCACGCTCCCTTATCAGATTTGGAAATAATGGTTTGACAGGCAGTGGTATGATTCCCCTTATCCTGCCAGGTGACCTGCACTTTTACGGTTTTCAGATTTGGCAGAGGTGTGTTGTCTGTCACCACAGTCTGGATTTTATACACATTCGGATCACTTGGATGAATCTTCACATCTTTGCTTTCGGATTCTATATCCTCAAACTTCATGTGTTTGTACTGCTCAACTTTCGAGGCTATCAGGGCATCAGCTTCGCTTATTTTCATGCTGAAGGCATTTCCCTGAATGGCTGTCAACTGCATCATAGCGGTTCCGAACAGTCCAAAACCCAAAATAACCAGCGCAATCATCACCTCCAGCAGAGAAAAACCGCTCTCACTGTTTACCTCAGCCGTTTTTTCATTGCAAATAATGTTTTTCATTTCTCATTCCTCCCAGTTTTCGCCTAAATTCATGCGGGTTGTTATCATGCCTGCTGCGGACATCCTCTCCACAGCAATTGTATCCTTATTGCCGATTTTCAGGTAAACAGCGCCCAGTGAATCTGTATTGACCTTTGCATTTGGGCTGTAAACAAAACGGTTATTGGAAACTGTCACCCCTTTATCTATGCTGCCTTCTCCGGAATCATAGGGAACATTAACCGTATCGCCATTTTTCTTGGTATAGGCTTTCACTGCGGTGTCCTTTCCATACCCGGAACCAAAGGAAACGCCATTGTATTTGGCAAGTTCCACTGTGCGCTGGGCTGCGTCATTCCCATCTCCCACCTTATTGTCTTTGCTGTCGTACAGGGTGAATGTTCCTGCATCCGTGTCAAACTGCACATACCATGCTGTCCCTGTTTTCCCGGCATTGACTTTGGCAGACATCATCATGGAAACCACATCTCGTGATGCGGCTTTCAGGCGTTCACGGGGAGTTCCTGTGGAATAGCTGATGGCCAGTCCGGCAAGAACACCGACTATGGCAACGATAACCATCAGTTCCAGAAGACTGAAACCTTCTGTCTTTGATTTGCCTGTGAATATTTTATGATTCATTTTTGCGCTCCTTTGTTTTGTATCAAAAATGTATGCAAAAGATATGCCATATTTTTTTATTTTTTTAAATATGCCTGAAGTTGTCTTCCACTTTTCAACTGGTTGATTTTTACCTGATCCTGTCCGTAAAATATTTTATATAAATTTATAAAAACCAATAAATTGAAATCAGACAGCATTGCGTCAATACTTATATTAAAAGTTATAGAAAATAACTTGTGTCAAATATGCTTAGTACTTGGATAGTTTATGTATTTTATACATATGACAGTATAAGCATTCAGAGAGAAAAATACAAACAGAATAGAGAGGCTGTTTGTATTTAGAGCGGAAGCAGAGACGGGGTGGCAGATCGGAAAAATGTCTGTTTTCCATTTTTTGTCTGAATAATGACAATTTTTGTCACAAAATCTGCAGGGAAAAGACAGAGCGAATCTGTATCGGAAAAAAAGAGAGGGGAAAAATCTCAAAAATCAGGTCAGGTCCGGTGATTTTATGTTATGAGAATATAAAACAAAACCAAAGGATTGACATTGTCAATGCCCCAGACATTTTTACAGAAGGATACAAAAATTAAAAAGCAGGGACAGCAATTCTGCGATCATTGCCCAGAACATCTGAAACAGCGGTAATCAGCTTTTCCACGCTCCCGCCCTCTTTTTCAATCACAGCCACAAGGGAATACATGTCTTTCAGATTCATGTTTTCGCAGTCAGAAAGATAGGTGTGCAGGATCACGGGAACCAGCGGAAGCCTGTTCTGGAGTTTTTCCAGAAGAACATCCTGTTCCATATCAGGAAAATCCGGATCCAGAATCACCAGATGTATGCCGAGATCTTTGTAAATCGTGCAGAGCAGATCTTTCCCGCTTTCCGCGAGACGGACATGGTAATGCGCGGCAGAGAGTTCCCGTCTGAGGAATTCCCGCACATGGGGATTGCGGTCGGCTATGAGTATGGTTTTTTCGGCTTTCAATGGATTCACCCGATCTGACTTGTTTACGCAGATTTCAGAAGCGGTATAAGTGACCAGAAAAACAGGACAATAATTCCAACAGACAGCAGAACCACTGAAAGAGTCTGCTTCCAGCTCATGGAAAGATGGCGGGTCATTCCGGTACAGATCAGCCACCATTTCCATGGTTCTGTAATAATAAGGAAATATGGCATCCAGGAGGCCAGCAGCGTTACGCCTGAGGAAAAAGCGTATATGGCGAAAACCCGGTGAAATGCAATCCGCTTTCCCAGAGTTATCATAATCACCATATAACCCAGGCCCGAAGCGACAAACACCATCCCCATTGCGTTGAGAAGCAGTATTCCGGCTGCAAGAGCCGGATTGGGCGGGTCGTTCATCAGACTGGATAAAGTGAAAATCAGGGCCGAGATCGTAAGAAAAATCAGGGGGGATTTCATGCCTGTATCCGGTGAAAGTTCGCTGAAAAAAGTCTTGGGATCGCCAATCATCCGGGACAGCACATGAAAATAGTATTTTATGGAAAATTTTTTTGCATCTGTCATCATTTCCTCCTGTTTGCCTGTTATCCCCATATTACCCAATGATGCCTGCCTTGTATAAAAGCCCAAATATAAGCATGATAATGGTCATAATGAAAAATACAAACCGTTCCCCCTGTCTTGTGAAATAAAATTTCCCGTTTTCATAAACAAAGGGTTTCTGTTTCTCTGTTCCGGATATTTCTGATATTTGTTCCATTTTGTCCTCCTTTTTTCTGATATTGTTTTTCACTGTGGATTTTTCCAATATGTTTTGTCTCTGATTTTGCACTCGTTCCCGCTTTTGCACTCGTTCGCACTCGTTCCCACGCTTTGCGTGGGAACGTCCTCCGGACGTTTTGCGTTGATTTGCGCACGTGACGCAAAGCGTCTGATCTGCATTCCCACGCAAAGCGTGGGAACGAGATAATAAATCAGAAATATGCGCAGGGCAGGTTTCCCGGCCCTGCGCTTTGTTCTCACCTTATATGGGAGGAAAACTCCGTCCCGTGTCTGTCAGGCACACAGGACGGGGTGAGAAAACCCTTAATATCCGGGCAGCGTGCCGAAACCTTTCCATGTCCAGAAGAAGGCTGTCATGCACAGCAAAAGGATGTTCGCAATAAAGAACAGGGGAATACCCACGCGCAGATAATCTTTGGGCTCCAGGTATCCGCTGGCATAAACAATCGCGTTGGGCGGAGTGCCGATGATCAGGCAGTAGGCAAAGGATGACGCACAGGCTGTGGACATAGCAATAAAGGGAAGGAAAGTCGTTCCCGGATGAACCAGACCGGCCACGTTCAGGGTGATGGGGCCGACTGCTGCTGCAGCAGGGCCGTCTGCCATAAGGTTGGTGACTACTGCTGTGATGCCGTTGCATACGGCCATGAGGGGCAGCCCTGAATCCATGCCCAGCGGAGCCAGAGCCTCAATGGCTGACCGTGCCAGCCAGTAGGCTGCGCCTGTGTCATCCAAAGTACGGCCAAAAATAATGGCTCCTGCATACAGCCAGACAACGCCCCAGTCCACTTTTTCATGATAATCTCTCCAGTTCACCACTCCGGCCATGATATAACCAACGGCTCCGGCCAGTGCGATAACGCCGATGCCCAGGCGCACAGGATAAATGCCCATATCAAAGAATTCTTTTTCCGTGAACCAGCCGAACATCATGACCAGGAAGATGCCTATGGCCCATTTCTGCTGTTTGTTCCATGCGCCCATTCTGCCGATTTCCCTCTGCAGGTTTTCCATGGCCGGGGCCAGGGATTTGATGCGGGGCTTGAAGGTCCAGTTGACCATGATCCATGTAATCGGAATCATAATCATAAGGAAGGGCATACAGTAGGTCATCCACTGGAAATAGCCGATGTCTATGCCGAACATGTCGGCAAGATAGGTCATCATGATAACATTGCGTGCGCCGCCGGAAGGGGCACCGGGGCCGCCGATATTGCAGGCCATGGCAATGGCTATCATCAGCATTTTGCCCAGTTCCGGATCTTCAGGGATATCCTTGGTCAGACTGCTCTGGTAGAGCATCATGCCAATGGGCAGGAACATGGCTGCCAGCGCATGGTCAGAGATAAAGGAGGCCAGAGGCGCGATAATCACAAAGAAAACCAGAGTAATCCAGCGCACATCCGGCACTGCCAGTTTTTTGAACATCAGCATGCAGATGCGCTTGTCCACGCCGGTTTTCACAAAAGCCGCTGCAAACATGAGGCTGCCCATGATGAACCATACCGCGTCATCCCAGTACAGCATGGCAACTTCTTTTCTGCCGACCACACCGGTAAACACCAGAATCAGACCTGTGCAGAAGGATACAGTGGGCAGGGGAATACATTCTGTGAGAAAGCAGAGAACCACAAACGCGCCCATGGCAATAGCCACTTTGATGTGCCATGCGCCTTTGTCTGCGGCTTTTTTGTCTTTTTCAGACAAATCTTCATACTTCAGCCCATTCTTGCGGAGTTCCAGACCGGTTTTCATGATGCCCATGAAAACCTCGTCCGATACATTTTCCTCAACATATTTCAGGGCCATGTTGAAATTTTTCTCGGTTGCGGCGATCTTGCTGGTCTTGGCCCATTGCAGATCCCGGCTCATAAACCGTTTTTTGTTCAGCGCGCCCATGTTCATGTTTTTTTCCATGATCTGGGCTGTAAGCAGTTGCCACTGCTGCGCATCCGTGCTGGGTATCTTGAAAAGTTCCGTGGTGAAAAAATTGATGACAGACTTGGGCCCCACCTGGTATTCGGTTCCCACATCCTTCATACCATAGGGTGTGGGCATCATAAGGATAATGAACAGCAGCGCGACCGGAATGATGAACACTTTCCAGTCCACATATTTGTCATAGCCTTTGGCTTTCTTTTTTCCTGTTGTGACTGCAGTTTCCGACATATTTACTGACTCCTTTCCTGAAAAGAAGGTGATTTTTCATTACCGTCTCACAATGATGTTTGCCATTTCAAAGAAAAGCTCCTGCTCCCGCACCACAC
>CAZHPS010000153.1:0-13884 GCA_964534335.1 uncultured Desulfobacterales bacterium | reverse complement strand
ATTGGTTTCAGGAAATTATATCATATTATGATCTAAAAAGTAAATTGGTTTTGTACTAGGTACCTCTTTCGCGGATCGCGATTATTTTCAGCACTCTGTCAAAGGGGAATTTTTCATTGGCCGCCCTGTCTTTGGCCGGGTCTCACACAAACCCGTGCTGCCGATGTCCGTGCCGCTGCGTGATAACATGGGGAATGTGTGTGCAGTGCTTGCCGGCATTTCAGATATACACTCCTCTGATTTTCTGGAGGCATTGTACACTGTCCGTGTCGGAAGCACAGGAGGGCTGGTTCTTGTTTCTCCGCGGGACAGACTCGTCATTGGTGCATCAGATTTTAATGCTGTTCTCAGACCGACACCCGCGGAAGGCATTCATCCGCAGCATGACCGGGCAATGAAGGGATTCCGCGGTGCAGGCGTGGATGTGAATGCCGGAGGTATTGAAGAACTGGCGGCCATTGCTTCAGTGCAGAGCTGCGGCTGGTTTCTGGTGGCCCGTATGCCGACCAGCGAGGTATTTGCTCCGATTACGCGCCTGCGATCTTTCATTCTGAAAAGTACACTGATCCTCGTTCCTCTTTTCTGGCTCCTGATGGTTGCCGGGCTGCGCTGGCATCTGTATCCGCTCAGAAAGACGGCACTGCATGCGGAAAGGATGCGGCGGGGGGATATTGCCTTTGAACCTCTGCCCCTGGTGCGGGATGATGAGGTGGGGCATCTTACAGCGGCTTTCAACCGTGTTCTGTCAAAACTGATGGAAAGCAGGGCAGAAGCAGAAAAACAATGTTTAATAGCCCAGACCGCCACACAATCCAAAAGCATATTCCTTGCCAGCATGAGCCATGAAATCCGTACCCCCATGAATGCCATTATCAACATGAACCGGCTGCTGCTGGATACGGATTTGAATGCGGAACAGCGGGATTATGCGGAAACCTCTGCCATGTCCTCTGAAATTCTGCTGTCTTTGATTAACGACATTCTGGATTTTTCCAAGATAGAGGCCGGAAAGCTGGATTTGGAGAACAGGGATTTCCGTCTGACAGAAATTGTTGAATCTGCTGCAAGGATTCTCAAACCCAAAGCAGATGAAAAAGGGCTGTGGCTGACGCATGGCATTGATTCTGATGTGCATACCCATGTCATGGGTGATCCTGTTCGCGTGCGCCAGATTCTGCTGAATTTTATGAACAATGCGATCAAATTCACTGAAAAGGGCGGTATAAACATCCGTGTATCTGCACAAAAGCAGACAGACACGCATATCACTTTGAAATTTGAGGTGGAAGACACGGGCATCGGCATTCCCGCTGATCGCATGGACAAACTGTTTCAGCCTTTTTCCCAGGCTGACAGTTCCACCACCCGCAAATACGGAGGCACAGGACTGGGGCTTGTGATTTCCAAGCAACTGGCCGAACTTATGGGCGGACAGGTTGGTGTGGAAAGTGGGGAAGGCAAAGGCTCAATCTTCTGGTTCACCGCAACAATGCAAAAGGCGGAAGGGAAAATTTTTAATGATGAATGTTTAATGGTGAATGATGAATGCTTAATGATGAAAGAAAAAAAGATTTCTGACTATTCACAATTAAACATTAAATGTTCTTCATTAAAAATTCTCCTTGCCGAGGACAATATTTTCAATCAGAAAGTGGTTTTGGCAATTCTGAAAAAATTCAATCTTTCAGCAGATATTGCAAACAACGGCAGGGAAGCGGTGGAAGCCCTCATGAAAAAACCATATGATCTTGTTTTCATGGATATGCAGATGCCGGAAATGGACGGTATTGAAGCCGCGCGGATGATCCGCGATCCGGGTTCGGGTGTTCTCAATCCGCATGTCCCCATTATTGCCATGACCGCAAATGTCACAAAAGAGGACAGGCAGAAATGCCTTGACGCGGGAATGAATGATTATATTTCAAAACCCCTTGATTCTGATAAAATTATGTCAGTCATCAGCAGTGTGGGTGAAGCGGAGAGAAACCCGCCATATCATGCTGAATGTTTAATGTTTAATGATGAATGTAAGGTGGGTTCCGCTGAAGCTTCACCCACCCTGCAGAATTTGCAGAGTGAAATTTTTAACCGTCAGGATTTTCTGAACCGGCTGGACGGAAATGAGGTTCTGCTGAAAGAAATGATTGCAACCATTCCCGATCATTTTTCCGAAGTGACTGAAAAAATAAAAAAAGCGGCAGAGAAACAGGATACAGCGGAAACAGGGTATCTGGCCCATTTTATCAAAGGAATCAGTGCCAATATTTCAGCCGAGCGGATAAGTGCCATTGCCTCTCAGATTGAAGTCTGTGCAGAAGAAAACAGAACGGACAGCATCGCTTCCCTTACAAACATGCTGGAACACGAGGCGGATTTGTTCCGATCCGCAGTTTCAGACATGTTCCCGGAACTTTTTCAGGCCAGTGAAGAATCTGAACATGAAGAAGAACCTGAAATAATTTCAGAACAGACAAAAATCAGGCTGCCGGAACTGATCCGTATTCTGGAAAATGAATTTCTTCCGGAATGGAATACATACACAGATGCTTTTTTCATTGAGGAAACAGAGAAACTTGCAGAAGAACTGAGGCATATTGGCACACAATACCAATTTGGTTTTCTGATCCGTTACAGTGAAAAACTGCATAAGGCTGTCCGGCAGTACAATTTCAGTGAATGGGAAAAACTTGTGGCACAGTTTCCGGAAATCATGGACAGAATCAGAAGCATAGCCGGGAAATAGGCTGTGATGAATAGGCTATGGATTTATCCAAGCGAGGGAACTCACTCACTCACAATTTTTATTAAGGTGTGTAATGAAAATTTCATTAAAAACAGTTATTCTCACGGTTCTGCTGACTGTCCCCGCGTCTGTAACATTTCCGGCTCAGAAAAACACTCATCCGGCAGACACGGGCGAGGTTGTCAGATTTGACCATCTGACCATTGAGGACGGGCTTTCCCAAAGCTCTGTCTATGCCATTCTGCAGGACAAAAAAGGGATGATGTGGTTTGGCACATGGGATGGTCTGAACCGGTATGACGGATACCGCTTTACCGTTTTCAAATACGATTCGCAGAATCCCCGCAGTATCAGCAACAATGCGGTATGGTCGCTTTATGAGGACAGCAAGGGCATACTGTGGATCGGTACGGAAAACGGCCTGAACCGCTTTGACAGGGAAAAAGAAAGGTTTATCCGGTATGTTCATGATCCCGGCAATCCTGCGGGGCTTGCAGGAAAAAAAGTGAAAACCATTGCTGAAGATCGGAACGGAATGCTCTGGCTGGGAACCGAGGAAAGCGGATTCAGCAGATTTGACCGCAGCACAGAAAAGTTTCAGCATTATCAGCACAGGCCGGGCAATCCGCAGAGTGTAAGCCACAATGATGTCCGTTCCATCTGTATTGATTCGGAAGGTATACTTTGGATTGGTACATGGGGAGGAGGACTGAACCGCTTTGATCCGGTTACGGAAGAATTTACCCTTTACCGTCACGATCAGGAAAACCCCGGCAGCCTGAGTGATGATTTTATCCGCACAGTGTATGAAGATCGGAGCGGAATTCTGTGGATCGGCACACAGAACAGCGGTCTGAACAGTTTTGACCGGAAAACAAATCAGTTCACCCGCTTTCAGCCGGATCGGAACAGGTCTTTCAGTCTGAGTGACAAGGACGTGCTGTCTGTCTGTGAAACCCGGACAGGAGAACTGTGGATAGGGACATACGGAGGCGGTCTGAACAGATTTGACAGAACCGGTCAGCATTTTGTTCCTTACAGACAAACTCCCGGTCTCACGACAGGTCTGAACAACAACAATGTCTGGTCTCTTTATGAAGACCGTTCCGGAATTCTCTGGATTGGCACGGCAGAGGGCGGAGTCAACAAAAAATATCCGAACCTCAAACCCTTTAAACATTTTCAAAACAATCCTGATGACCCGGACAGTGTAAGTGGCAGTGATGTCTGGTCATTTTGTGAAGACAGCAAACGCGTGTTATGGGTTGGGGTGTGGGATTTCGGACTGAACCGTTTTGACAAAGAAAAAGGAATATTTGCCCATTATATGCCTGATCCTTTGTCTCCCCATGCGGTAAGTCAGAACGACATTGTTCATATTTTGGAAGATCAGGAAGGAACAATGTGGATCGGAACTGCCGAAGGAGGACTGAACAGATTTGACCCTCAGACCGGCAGATTCACCAATTACAGACATGATCCGGCCAATCCCCACAGTATTGCCCATAACAATGTGTTTACAATTTATGAAGATCGGAACCGCACCTTGTGGATCGGTTCCTATTACGGCAAAAGTCTGAGCTGTTTTGACCGGGAAAGCGAAACCTTCACAAATTATTCGCATGATCCCGGAAATCCGGACAGCTACTGTGGTTACGAGATACGCTCTCTGCTGGAAGATGCAAAAGGGAATTTCTGGGTGTTGACAGGGGGCGGAGGTCTTTGCCTTTTTGACCGTGAGAAAGAGAAATTCAGTTCTTATACCCATGACCCGGCAAATCCGCAAAGCCTGAGTAACAATACCGCAACAGTGATTCATGAAGACCGCTCCGGCAGGTTATGGGTGGGAACCTGGGGCGGGGGCCTGAACCGGTTTGACCGGGAAACCGGTATCTTCAAAGCCTACCGGGAGCAGGATGGTCTGCCCAGTGATTCTGTTGTGGGAATATTGGAGGATGAAAAGGGAAATCTGTGGCTGAGCACCTTCCGGGGACTTTCCCAATTCAACCCCGACACGGAAATCTTTAAAAATTATACGCCTGAGGATGGCATACAGAGTTATGAATTTAATACCGGTGCTGCTTTCAGAAGCCGTGACGGGCAGATGTTTTTTGGGGGAACAGACGGTTTCAATGCCTTTTATCCCAAAGAAATTCAGGATAATCCCTATATTCCGCCTGTGGTTCTCACAGATTTTCTGATTTTCAACAAACCTGTGTTCATTTGTGAAAATTCCGTACTTCAAAATGCCATTGGGGAATCACAGGAGATCACGCTCTCCCACAAGGATTCTGTTTTTACATTTGGGTTTTCCGCATTGAACTATATTTTTCCTAAGAAAAACCGCTATAAATACAAAATGGAAAACTTTGAGGAAAAATGGAATGAAGTGGACAGCACCCGGCGTTTTGCCACTTACACCAGTATGGAGCCGGGGGAGTATGTTTTCCGGGTAATCGGCTCCAACAATGACGGCATCTGGAATGAAAAAGGAGCGTCTGTCAGAATCATTGTTCTGCCGCCCTGGTGGCAGACATGGTGGTTCAGAATCTCGCTGACTGTATCTTTTATACTTATGATTTTCGGCGTTCACCGATGGCGCATCTATGCCATAAAACAGCGCAATATCCTGCTGAAAAAGGAGGTGGCTGAACGCACCGAAGAACTGCGGGAAAGCGAAGAACAGTTTCGCAGAATGTTTGAAAATCACAATGCTGTCATGCTCCTGATTGATCCGGAAAACGGCGGCATTATCCGTATCAACCAGTCTGCGCAAAAATATTACGGTTATGCGGAAAAGGACTTTGAAAACCTGACTGTTTATCAGATCAATCCGATGGGAAAAGAGGATATTGATGCGGAAATGAAAGAAGCCCTGAACGGAAAAGAGAACAGCTTTCATTTCCGGCACACTCTGTCAGACGGTAATATCCGGGATGTTGAGGTTCATTCTTCTCCGGTTCCGTTTAAAGGAAAAATCCTGCTGTTTTCAATTATCCATGACATCACTGAGCGCAGGCGGGCTGAAGAGGCTCTGCGGGAAAGCGAAACAAAATACCGGAATTTTGTGGAAAACCTGCCGGTCGGAATCTACAAAAGAAAACTGTACGGAGAATATCTTTATGTGAATCCGATACTTGCACAGAGTTTCCATTGCAGATCAACTGAGGAATTCACTGAAAAATACAGCACAGTTGCCAGTCGGTGGGCATATCCTGAAAAACACGGGGAATTTGCAGAAATGCTGCAAAAGAACGGAAAGGTTACGGGTTATGAGGTTGAATCCCGGCTGACGAATGGGGAAACCATATGGCACGCGCTTTTCTGCACGCTTGATCCGGAAACTTTGCTTATTGACGGGCTGGCACTGAATATCACGGATCGCAGGAGCGCGGAAGATGCCCTGACTGCCAGCAAAGCCGAATTCAGAAGCTATTTTAATATGAGTACAGTGGGCATGTGTGTCACATCCCCTGAAAAAGGCTGGATTGAAGCCAATGATCGTATAAGCAGTATGCTCGGATATTCAAAAGAGGAACTGGCGTGTTTTACATGGGACAGACTGACTCACCCTGATGATTTGGAAGCTGACCTGCAACTGTTCAGCAGAGTTTTGTCCGGCGAACTTGATTCCTATGAACTGGACAAACGCTTTATCCGAAAAGACGGCACAACGATTTACACAACCCTCTATGTCTCATGTCAGCGTCATCCTGACGGATCAGTGCGTCATTTTCTGGTTTCACTGGTTGACATCACCGCGCGCAGGCAGGCCGAGAAAGAACTGAAAAAAGCCAAAGAAACAGCCGAAGCCGCGACCCGTGCCAAATCCGAATTTCTGGCAAACATGAGTCATGAAATCCGAACGCCCATGAATGCCATTGTGAATATGACCCGGCTGCTGCTGGATACGGATATGAATGAGGAACAGCGGGATTATGCACAAACTGCTGTGATTTCTTCAGAAATCCTGCTTTCCCTGATTGATGACATTCTGGATTTTTCCAAGATTGAAGCCGGAAAACTGGAACTGGAAAACAGGGATTTCAGTGTGACTGACATTGTTGAATCTGTCCTGAAGATTCTGAAATCCAAAGCAGAGGAAAAAGGGCTTTGGCTCACACACAGCATTGATCCGGATGTGCATCCCCATGTCAAAGGCGATCCGGTGCGGGTGCGCCAGATTCTGCTCAATTTTCTGAATAATGCCCTGAAATTTACAGAAAAAGGCGGGATCACTGTCCGCGTGTTTTGTGAAAATGACACAGGTACACACTGCACGGTAAGATTTGAAGTTTCAGATACCGGCATCGGAATCCCGGAAGATCGCAGGGAGCGTCTGTTTCAGTCCTTTTCACAGGTGGACACATCAATTTCACGCAAATACGGCGGCACGGGACTGGGGCTTGCCATTTCAAAACAACTGGCGGAACTCATGGGAGGATCAGTCGGGGTTGAAAGTGAGGAAGGCAAAGGATCAACCTTCTGGTTCACCGCAAACATGCGGAAAGCGGAAGGGGAAATTTTTAATGATGAATGCTTAATGATGAATGATGAATGCAACATACCAAATCAAAGGGAAAAAGAATCTGTTTTTCATTCCGAATTCAGCATTCAAAATTCATCATTGAACATTCTCCTTGCCGAGGACAATCTTTTCAATCAGAAAGTGGCTTTGGCAGTTCTGAAAAAATACGGTTTTTCCGCTGATATTGCAAACAATGGAAGAGAAGCGGTTGAGTCTCTCCAAAAAAAAGCATATGATCTCGTATTGATGGATATGCAGATGCCGGAAATGGATGGCATTGCAGCAGCCCGTATGATCAGAAATCCGGATTCCGGGGTTCTCAATCCGCATGTTCCCATTGTTGCCATGACCGCAAACGCGGCAAAAGAGGATCGGCAGAAATGCCTTGAAGCGGGAATGAATGATTATCTTTCAAAACCCCTTGATCCGGATAAACTTGTTTCAGTGATCAGTAGGGTGGGTGAAGCGGAGCGAAACCCACCTGTTCAGATGCAAAACAAAGACGCAAAGGTGGGTTACTCACCCACCCTACTGCTGCAAAACTCTGATCGCAGGGTGGGTGAAGCGGAGCGAAACCCACCTTCAGAATCAAACGGTATTTCGGCGGGTTACGCTCACGCTTCACCCGCCCTACTGTCTGAAATTTTTGACTTTCAGGATTTTCTGAACAGGATGGGAGGGGATGATACGGCACTGAAAGAAATCATATCTGATATGCCCGCGCATATATCCATTTGCATCAAAAACTTAAAAACAGTTTTGGCAGAAAAGGATGCAGAGGGGATAAGGTTGCACGCTCATTCCATTAAGGGCATGTGCGGAAATATTTCGGCAAAGAGGCTCAGTGACATTGCATATCAGATGGAAATTGCAGGAAAGGAGGGGCGGACAGATGCGGTCTGTTCCCTGATTGACACACTGGAACAGGAGATTGAGATGTTCCGGTCTGCGGTGTCGGACATGTTTCCGGGAATTTTTCAGATGCCGGATGAAGCAGAGCCTGAACAATCATTTGAAATTATTCCTGAAGAAATAAAAGCCCGTCTGCCGGAACTGATCCGGAAGCTGGAAAAAGAATTTCTTCCCAAATGGGAAAAATACACAGATTTGCTTTATATTGACGGAATAGAGGAACTGTCCGGGGAACTGCAGTGTCTCGCGGCTGAATATCAGACTGATTTTCTGTTCCCTTACAGCCGGAACCTGCTTAAAGCCGCACAGAATTTTGATTTTGAAAGGATAAAGGAACTTGCAGCCGAATTTCCCGCGATAATGGACAGAATCAGAAAACTGACCTTAACAGAGCAAATCCGTTGATCTGAGCCTGATACCTGTGCCGGAAAAATCCGCAGGGATTGACATTATTACAGAAAAAGTTGAAAAAAAAACCGGAATCCCGGAAGGGATGACATTACGTTTTCAACCGAAAGTTTTCGTGTATTCAAAAAACCTGATTTTTTGGAAAAATCCGGTTTTTCTGAAAATTTTATGCCCGAAAATTTATGGAACCTTGCTTATCAGCCGATTTGACCCACTATAAATCTTTTTTATAAGGTGTATTATGAAAATTACATTGAAAATTATGCTGTTTTCCCTGATGCTCGGTCTTCCGGCATTGCTGTATGTCAAAAGCAGTGAAACCGATTTGCCAGTCACATCCAAAGACACTCTTGTCATCAGCCTGAGCCGGTCTTTTCCGCCTTTGACGTTCATCAATGCCGAAGGAGAACCCGCGGGGCTGTTTGTGGATATGTGGAAACTCTGGGCAGAAAAAACCGGACAGAAAATTGCATTTCTGCCTTCCGCATGGCAGGAAAGCCTTGAGAATCTGAAAAACGGGGCCGCAGATATTCATTCCGGTCTTGCCCTTACCCCGGAACGCGAACAGTGGATGAGCTTTTCCCAGGCCATTTATGAAAACCAGTTTCATCTTTTTTTCCCTGTGAATCAGGGGAAAACCCTGTCTGTAAAAGAACTTGGGGGACAGAAGATCGGGGTTGTCCGGAATTCATCACAGGAGGAATGGCTGCGGAAGAATCACCCGGATATTGAACTGGTTCGGTTCAGCAGCACGGAAGAGGCAATTCTCAGTGCCAGAGCCGGAAAGGTGCGGGCTGTGGCTGATTCCTGGCTCAGCACGTCTGCGGATATTATGCGGCTGGGACTCGCGGGTGAGTTTGAATGCGGCAAAAACATGCTTTACACAAAAACATTTCATTCTGCCGTGCGCAAAGAAAATACCCAACTGATCGCTCTGATCGACAAAGGTTTTGATGCCATATCACATCAGGAACTGGCAGACATTGAAAAGCGTTGGATACCGTACCCGGAAAAACGCTATTACCATACAGATACAAAAAGAATCCGGCTTAGCGCAGCGGAAGAGGCATGGCTCAGAAAAAACAAATCCGTAAAAATCGCCATGCCGGACAGTCTTGAACCTCTGTCCTTTGCGGATGAATACGGACAACTGCTTGGGATTATACCGGATTATCTGAACATCCTCAGCAACCGGACAGGCATAAAATTTGAACCGGTTTTTTCTTCCCTTTCCGATTTGTCCGAACGGATAAAAACACGGCAGGCTGATCTTATGCCGGGCTTCAGTATTCCATCCACAGAATTTGCAAATCTTACAATTCCCTGTTTCACATTGCAGAGGGTAATCATCAACCGGACAGATGAACCTTTTGTCAGAAATATTGATGATCTGAAAGGCAAAAAAATTGCTGCAATCAGGGATACCGGACTGTATCATCACATGGAAGAACAGCATCCCGGAATCAGAATTTATCCTGTCAGCAACCATCTGGAAGGACTGAATGCGGTTTCAGAAGGCAGCGCGGATGCGTTAATCGGTTCCCTGTTAAGCTGCGGTTATCTGATTCAGAAGCATCATCTTGTGAATCTGAAAATAGCCGCGACAGAAGGACATCAGGATTTTGCGTTCCGCTTTGCTGTGCGCAGGGATCTGCCGGAACTGACAGCAATTCTCAGCAAGACCATTGATTCCATCACCCCGCAGGAACATGATGACATATACAGAAAATGGCTGTCTGTGCGTTATGAACATATCACAGACTGGAAAACAGCAGGCCGCTGGATTGCTTTTTTCACTATCCTTCTGCTGATAAGCCTTTTCTGGAATCGGCGGCTGGCAAAAGAAATTTCCGAGCGGAAACGGGCTGAGGAATCTTTGCGCCACAGTGAGGAACTTTTCCGTCAGTCCTTTGAAAATGCCAATGTAGGCGTATGTCTGATTGGATTGGATGGAAGATTTCTGAAGGTCAACCGGAAGCTGTGCGAAATGTTCGGTTATGAATCAGAGGATCTGGAAAAAATGACTGTCCGTGACATTGCCCATCCGGATTATCTGGAAAAGAGCCAGCAGTTTTTCCGCCGGGCTGTTGAAGCTCATATCAGCCGCGATGAATTTGAGAAAAAATATATGCACAGACAAAACCGCATTGTATGGGGCCGGGTGAGCAGCAGTCTTATCCGGGACGATAAAGGCCGCCCTTTGTATTTTATTTCCCATGTGCGGGACATTACCGCGCGCAAACAGGCAGAGGCTGCCCTGCGGGAAAGTGAGGAAAATCTGCGGGCATTCTTTGATCTGGCAGGTGTTGCAATTGCCGCTGCTGACACACAGGGAAGAATAATCGCGCATAACAAAACAATGGAACAGATTCTGGGATATACAGAAGAGGAACTGATAAATCAGCCGGGCACTGCCATAAGCCATCCGGATGATGCCCAGATCACCAGGCAGTATCTTTCTGATATTATTTCAGGAAAAAGAGATTCCTACCGGATGGAGAAACGGTATATCCATAAAAACGGCTCTGTCATATGGGCTGATGTGTCTGTGACTGCCATGCGGGATGAAAACGGCAGCGTGATCAGAATGATTGCAGCCGGTTTTGACATCAGCGAACGCAAACGTGCGGAAACGGAACTGCTGCGGCAGAAAGAGGAACTGCAGATCATTCTGGACTCTGTTCCAGCGGCTGTGTTTTACAAAGATGCTTTAAACCGGGTCATACGGGCCAACAAAAACTGGTGCCGTATTTTCGGCGTGTCAGAAGATCAGATTATCGGCAAATCCCTGCATGAAATACTTCCCAAAGACACCGCAGAACGTCTGCATCAGCAGGATTTGGAAGTAATCCGCACAGGACAGCCCGTAAACATTGTTGAACCCCTTGAAACTGTGCAGGGCATACGCTGGTTTTCCACTGACAAGATTCCGGCCAGAGATGAACACGGAAATATTACCGGCATTTTCGGTTTTGCATTGGATATTACCGAGCGCAAACAGTCGGAAGAATACCGCAAACAGAACGAAGCACGGCTGGAAAGCCTGCTGCGGATTTCCCAGTATCGGACTGAAAACAGCAAAGAACTGCTGGATTACGCGCTTGCCGAGGCCATCAGGCTGACAGACAGCAAAATCGGATACATTTATTATTACAGTGAGGACAGGAAGGAATTCACGCTGAACACATGGTCACAGGATGTCATGAAAGAATGCAGAATTACAACGCCTCAGATACTTTATCATCTGGATAAAACCGGAATATGGGGCGAGGCTGTCAGACAGAGATGTCCCATTGTGATCAATGATTTTCAGTCTCCGAATCCCCTGAAAAAAGGCTATCCTGAAGGACATGCCGCTCTTTACAGATTTCTGACTGTTCCGGTAATAATTGAAGGCAGGATTGTGGCTGTTACAGGTGTTGCAAACAAACCCTGTGATTATGATGATTCAGATGCACGCCAACTGATTCTGCTGATGGATTCCGTATGGAACATTGCCCAGCGCAAAAAATTCGAGGAAAAACTGATTAAAGCCAAAGAAACAGCCGAAGCCGCGACCCGTGCCAAATCCGAGTTTCTGGCAAACATGAGCCATGAAATCCGTACACCCATGAATCCGGTTATCAATATGACCCGTCTACTGCTGGAAACAGATCTGAATCCGGAACAGCGCGATTATGTGGAAACAGTGATGACCTCTGCGGAGATTCTGCTCTCCCTAATCAATGACATTCTTGATTTTTCCAAAATTGAGGCCGGGAAGATGGAACTGGAGCACAGGGCCTTTGATCTGCGGAATCTGCTGGATCAGGTTGAGGACATCCTGGGGATGAAGGCTGAAGAAAAAGGGATTCGCATCATCCGGCAGACTGGTGCGGATCTGCCTTCCCGTCTTATGGGTGATCCGGTGCGGGTGCGGCAGATTCTGCTCAATTTTGTCAACAATGCAGTCAAATTCACCCATGAGGGAATGATTATCATCCGGGTTTTTTCACAGGATGACGGAGACAGTCATGCCATACTGCGGTTTGAAGTGACAGACACAGGGGTGGGGATTCCAAAAGATCGACTGAAGCAGCTTTTCACCCCTTTTTCCCAGGCAGATTCATCTGTATCCCGCAAATACGGGGGAACCGGTCTGGGCCTTGCCATTTCAAAACAGTTGGCAGAACTCATGCACGGTGAAGTCGGTGCGGAAAGTGAGGAGGGCAAAGGCTCTGTCTTCCATTTCACAGCCCGGTTTGAAAAAACCGGGGATCAGAGCGGTGTATCAGGTGAGGAAAGACGAATCACGGGTGTTTCCTCTGTTTTCCAAAAGAAATTCAAAGGAAATATCCGTATTCTTCTCGCTGAGGACAATATAATGAATCAGAAGGTTGCACAGGCCATACTGAAACAGTTCGGACTTTGTGCTGATACGGTCGGCAACGGAAATGAGGCAGTGGATGCACTGCGCAAAGATTTCTATGATCTGGTGCTGATGGATGTGCAGATGCCGGAAACAGACGGACTCACAGCCGCGAAAATTATCCGGAATCCGTATTCGGGTGTCATTGATCCCAATATTCCGGTAATAGCCATGACCGCTAATGTGACCAAAGAAGACCGGGAAAACTGTCTGGCCGCAGGAATGGATGATTATCTTTCCAAACCGGTTGATCCCGAAGAACTCTTTGCTGTTCTTGCCAGAAATCTGAAATATGCCGAGATTTGTGAAATCAGTCCGGTCTGCACACAGGATGAAAAACAGGTTGCTGTCTGTCCTCCTGCTGTCTCTTTGTGCGATATTTTTGACCGTGAGGAATTTCTCAGACGCATTGGCGGAAATCGGGAGTTGTATATGGAACTTATCAAAGAAATGCCCAAATATATGTCTGAAGAAATTGAAAAACTGAAAAAGGCTTTGCAGGAAAACAATACAGCAGACATCCGTCTGCACGCTCATTCCCTTAAAGGTCTGTGTGCGAATTCCTCTGCGCACCGGCTGCGGGATATTGCTTTGCAAATTGAAACAGCGGTAAAGGAAGGACGGACAGAACAGATGAATTCAACGGACAAAAATCTGGATCAGGAATTTGCCTTATTCTGTTCTGCCCTGTCTGATATAGCCGGATGCAGTCTCTGATAAGCAGACAGCCATAAATTTTCATGTATAAAAGCAGTGCTTCATTTCATCTAAAATTGTAGGTCGGATTAGCGACAGCGTAATCCGGCAACCCGATATCCCCGGGATATACCGATATTTAAAACATTTTTATACTTCTGCCGGGCAGATTTTAACCGCAGAGTCACA
>CAZHPS010000152.1:0-13889 GCA_964534335.1 uncultured Desulfobacterales bacterium | reverse complement strand
TTTCCCCTGCTGAAACACACCCCTTTATCCCCTCTCAAGAGGGGAATGAAAAAAATGATTTAAATCCCCTCTTGAGAGGGGGGAGGGGGTGTGTTCTTTCCCCGGTTCCCAAACGCATCACTGCCCAGCGTCTCCGGGCAAAGGCTTTGGAAATATTCTGCCAATGCAGAGGCACAGGGGATATGGCAGATTCTGATCCGTATGCGGCAGCCGGGCAGCTTGCTGAAAATCCTGCGGAATACTGCCGCAGTCTGCATTCTTCCGGCAAAGAATCCCGCGTGATCTTCTGGCAATGGCCTGAAGACCTGCACCGGGAAATCATGATTCCTCCGGATCATTTTCTGCTCCTGCAGTCCCCTTTTCCCTTCCGTGCTTCGGTAATGAACGGAGATACAGCCATCGGTCATGAGCAGAGTCTGCCGGACAGACAGGGAAAACATTTTGCCCTGTTCTCTTCTTTTCCGGTTCCCCAAAGCCATATTTCCCATACCCTGCGGATTTCCGTATATGCGCCCGGAAAATGCGAACACGGGGAAGGCCATATTCTCTTTCTTTCCCGTCCTGAAAATGCAAAAGTGCAGATGGTCTTTCACCGATCTGAGATTCTCCGTAACGACCTGCTTTTTTTGGCAACCAATGCAAGAGGCGGAATGCTCCATGCCGGGGTTTCCTGGGGGTTTCTGCAAAGCCGCTATGACGGACTGCTTGCCGCGAATATCAGTCCCCTGTATCCGGAAGATCGGCGCATCATGTTCACCCGTTGCCGGGCATGGGTTGTTTTTCAGGGATTTTCCTATGAAATCGGGAGCAACTGTCTGGATACATTTCGCATTGATGAAAAATCACGGGCTTTTTGGAAATACCGCATTCCCACAGGTCAGGGCGAGGATATTGATCTGCATATCGCTATGGAAATGATCAGGGGAAAAAATGCCATGCGTATTTCTTTTTTCCGTGACTGTGCAAAGGGAAAAACCGCTCAACTTCCGGATGACAAAGCTGTGCGCCTGATTCTGCGGCCTGATATCGAAGATCGGAGTTTCCATGATGTCACCAAAGCCTTTGCAGGCCCGGAGCGTGACTGGCCCCAGGCTGTGAAATCCCAGTCCGGCGGATTTGTTTTTGCACCTGTACCGGAGAGGAAACTGCACATGGATATTTCTCCGGGCAGTTTTTCTTATGAACCCGAATGGCATTACATGGTTCACCGGCCTTTGGAGGCAGGCAGAGGACTTGACCCGGATTCGGATCTGTTCAGTCCCGGATATTTTTCCGCATTTCTTCGCGGCGGTCAGGGATGTGAACTGCACGCGCAGGTTATGGGTGCAGATGCGGAACCGGCAGCATTTGGAAAACCCATTCTGCCGGTTTCAGAAGAATATGCGGAAGAATCCTGTGATATGGTATCTGCTCTGTCGCGGGCTGTGGATCATTTTGTGGTCGCGCGGGAAAATCTGCAAACCGTTATCGCTGGCTATCCCTGGTTTCTGGACTGGGGACGGGATACCCTGATTTTTGTGCGGGGACTGATTGCCGCAGGCAGAACCGAAGAATCCCGCGCCATTCTCAAACAGTTTGCCCGTTTTGAGGAAAAAGGCACGATTCCCAACATGATTCGGGGAAATGACGCGGGCAACCGGGACACCTCAGACGCTCCTTTGTGGTTTTTCACGGCCTGCTCTGATCTTACAAAAGCCGAAGGCAATGATTATTTTCTGGATCAGTCCTGCGGAAACCGGAAGATCCGGGAAATTCTGTCAGACATGGCAAATTCTCTGATAAAGGGAACTCCCAACGGCATTATGGCTGATCCGGATTCCGGGCTTTTATTCAGTCCCTCGCATTTTACATGGATGGACACCAATCACCCGGCAGGCACTCCGCGCGAGGGTTATCCTGTGGAAATTCAGGCTTTGTGGCATTCCGCGCTTTCTTTTTTGGCAGAGATTGCTCCGGAAGCGGAAAAAAGCGGATGGCAGAAGGCATCTCAGCAGGTGCGGAAGTCTCTGACAGAACTGTTTTTTCTCAGGGACAAAGGTTATTTTTCAGACTGTCTTCATGCCCGGCCCGGACAGTCCGCGTTGCAGGCCAAAGCAGATGATGCGCTGCGTCCAAACCAGCTTTTTGCCATTACACTGGGCGCAGTGGATGATCCTGAAATATGTCGGAATATTCTGGACGCGTGTTCCTCTCTCATCATTCCGGGCGCAATCCGCAGCCTTGCAGATCGGCCTGTGGAATATCCTTTGGAAATCCGGCATCATGGAAACCTGCTTAATGATCCGCATCATCCTTATCAGGGAATCTATGCCGGTGATGAGGATACCCGGCGCAAACCCGCGTATCACAACGGAACTGCATGGACTTGGGTATTTCCCTCTTTCTGTGAAGCCTGGGCGCAGGTTTATGGAGAGGAAGGAAAGAAAACTGCTTTGGCATGGCTGGGAAGCAGCACAAAATTTATAAATACCGGGTGCGTGGGACATCTGCCGGAAATTGCAGACGGAAATTTTCCCCATATCCCAAAAGGCTGTGACGCGCAGGCATGGAGCGCAAGTGAAGTGCTGCGGGTGTGGCTGAAGATTTCGGCACAGGATCAAAAAACATACTGAATTTTTTTAAAAAATTCAGTATGCTGATTGTGTGCAAAACCAATGTGGCTATGTACTTTGTTCTTGTAATTTCAGTTGCACAGAAAAACCGGATTTTTTGGAAAAATCCGGTTTTTGCAGCGCACAGATTCAGGGCTGACAGAGTACTGTTTGAAAAAACAAAAACCCTCTGTGTCCTCTGTGAAACCCTCTGTGATCTCTGTGGGAAAGGATAACATTTTGGAAAAGGACAACATTTTCCTGTGCCGCAGATACAAATCCATGCATCTGTATTACAGGGAAAGGATAACATTTTGGGAAAAGACAACATTTTCCTGACAATTGCAAAGTAATCTCTAAAAAAATTTAATAGTGATAAAAAAATTATCTTAATATTGAAAAAAGTTATGTAAGATGATAAAGGAATAAAAAATATTCCCTGTGCCGTTTTTTGTTGCAGGAAAATGTTTTTTGGTATTAAATATTTTAAAATCTGTTATTTTCCCTTTCCGGTTCCTCTGTCCGAAATCATAAGCTGCGGAATTGGATAAAAAACCGAAAGACGGATATAACAGAAGATAAATTGGCATGCTTTTTGCATATTTTTTAAAATAAATTCACAATGAACTGCATCAGAAAAGCGGATTGGCAATGACAAATGAAAAACTGCCAAAAATCAGATAAAACTCTGTTTAACCGCCTGTTTTTCAGATTAACCGGGGAGTGACAATGAATCAGATAATTTCTGCTGTTTATGAACATGGACGGATATATCCTTTGGAACCTCTGAATATAAATGAAAATCAGAGAGTGAAGGTTCAGATTGTTCCTGACACATTATCTGACAAATCTGAACAGATTGTTCAGTTTCTCATTCAAATCGGTTTGCTGACTCCGCCTGCAGGCCATTCCCAAATGGAATCTGTGTCTGAGGAAGAGCGCAGTCGGGTGGCAGAGATATTGGCAAAGGCTGCTTCCAAACCGCTTTCCGAGATGATTATTGAAGATCGGGGACAATGATAAAAACATATTTTTTTGACAGCAGCGCGCTGGTCAAACGATATATCAATGAAAAAGGCTCTGTGCGGGTAAGGGAAATTACAGCACCTGAGACAGGCAATACTGTTATCATATCACGAATAACATGGGTGGAAGTCCTGAGTGCTTTTGCACGGTTAAAGCGTGAGAGCAAAATTGATTCAGCATATGTTGCAGCGGCAGTCCAAATGTTCAGATATGATTTGGACACCTTTTTCAAAGTGATTGAAACAGGGCGGATTATTATTGAAAAAGCAGGAGAATATGTTCAGAAGCATCCGCTGAGAGCCTATGACAGTGTACAATTGGCATCAGCAATGGTTTTATATCCGTTTTTTTTACATATTAATTCGGAAATATTCATTTTTGTTTCATCAGATGACCGTTTGACAAATGCTGCCCGAAAAGAAGGTTTGGTGACAGAGAATCCAAATAACTATCCTTAATAACACATTGGGATTTATTCTCCATTGGAGGTTATTCATTATGCAGATTCACAATGAACTGCATCAGAAAAGCGGGTTATCAATGACAACTGAAACAACTGCCAAAAACCAGATATATCAGATAATTGATTCGATTCCTATGGAACGTCTGCCGGATCTGCTTCGTATGATACGGCAGTTTATGCAGGCTGTCAAATCTGAGCCGACTGTAAAGGTTGCACCAATTTATCAGATACATCAGCACGCTGTGGATACCGGTATTTCAGATTTGGCAGCACAGCACGATCATTATCTTTACGGGACAGCCAGACACAATGGCTGAAACTGTATTTTGGGATACTGCCGCATTTAACGCCTCAGCGATATTCATTAAATAAGGAATAAATACAGATGAATACACTTACTGTAAATTTTGAACTGCCGACAATACCTGCTTTTCAGGCAGGTCTGAATCCTGAAAACATCAGTCAGGAGGCAAAGCGGCCAGTTGCCATGTTTCTTTATGAGCATAAACGTATTTCTTTGAGCAAAGCCTGTGAAACAAGCGGGATAAGTCTTTGGGAATTTTTTGAAATCAACCGGGATTTGGGAATTCCGATCCATTACACACGCGATGATTTGAAAAAGGATATGGAGAAACTGTCTGATGTCTGAACCGCTTATTGCGGATTCACCGCAGGAAAAAGAAGTAAGGAAGTTTAAGGATGAAATTTAACCGCATTACAGTCAATCCGGCCAAAATGAACGGACAGCCCTGCATCCGTGATATGCGCCTTACAGTTCGGCGTGTTGTTGAACTTGCTGCCATATATTCCGACCGTGCAGAACTGTTCCGGGAATATCCGGAACTGGAAGATGAGGATATTCGTCAGGCAGGCGATTTCAGAAAAACAGAAAATTTTTCAGGGAAAAGGTGATCATTATGCAGGAACATGCTGTTCATCTTACAGACAGGGAATTCAGGCTGTTTCATCTGATTCGGCAGATGGGAGAGACAGATGAAAGAAGAGATAATCTGATTGAAACAGTTATGAGGCAAATTAAAATATTTTCTGAAAAAGACAAATGCAAAGAAAAGAAAAAATGGCTGCAGACAGGTGACAAATCTTTTTTTCAGTCACTCAGTCCTGTCAGACCCCAAAAAAATTCTCCGCTTGCATCTGATATTATTCTTGAACAGAGAAAATGGCTGACAGAGAAATACGAATGAAAATTTATTTTGATTCTTCTGTATTGGTAAAATCAGTTGTTGATGAAAAAGGTTCTTCTGAGGTAAAAGAATTTCTGGAAAAATTTGTCACAGATGAAGAAACCGTTTTTGTCACATCAGCAATAACGAAAGCCGAGGTTATGGCAGCACTGTCAGCTATGCGTCGTGGAAGACATCTTACAGAAAAAAAGTTTCGCAAAGCAGTTACAGATTTTGAATTGCGGTGGAAAATTTTTTCTGTTCCGGAAGTAACTGTACAATTGATTGACAGAGCAGGAAAAATAGGATTGAACCACAAAATAAAAGGATGTGATGCTTTCCAGCTTGCCTGTGCCGCAGAATCCGAAACAGCTTTGTTTGTTTCAACTGACAATGATCTGAACACAGCAGCATCCCAAAACAGACTCTCTGTATGGAATCCCATGACGCAACCGGTTCCGGGAATAGCAGAATTATATGATAAAAAAACGTAAATTTTTATAACTCTGATGTTGGAAGCAGAAAACCCCTGATGGTTTTGAAAACCGTCAGGATTGTAAAGGATATATTTTTTATGAAGTATATATTATCAAACCAAGCCCGGCATTTGCATCCGGAAAATTTTCTTTTCCGGCAGACAGATAAAAGAATGCGGGAAAACAAACCCTAAGGAGGTATGACATGAAATCAAGGTATATCAACAATGGATTGAGTTTACTGATGGCAGTCCTGCTGCTTTTGTCTGTTTTCCCTGCGGCGGCGGGCGGGGCAAGTCTGATTTCAGGAAAAAACATTCCGGATCAGTTTCTGTCCGTGAATTTTGATACCTATGCTGTGGCTGATCTCACTGAGGTGTTCAGCGGCACTGCATCGATGACGTTTTCAGCTTCAGGAAACAACGCAAATGTGACTGCGCAGATCATGGGTTCTGTGCTGTTTCTCAAACCCGTATTCAATGCTGCGGGACTGACCACAGTGACCGTGACAGCCTCAGACGGCACTTCTGCCACAGATACCTTTGATGTGAACATTTATGCAAAAGTTCTGGAGCCAGGTGGCGCGGCATACAATCTTTTTGGAAATGCGGTTGCCATTTCCGGAACTTATGCCATAGCAGGCGCGCCTAACAGTTCAGGCAAAGGCGCAGCCTATATTTATACATACAGTGCAGCAAACGGCTGGGCTTTTTCTCAGAAACTTACGGCCAGTGACGGCGCAGCCGGGGATTATTTCGGATATGCAGTTGCCATTTCCGGGGATTATGCCATTGTGGGCGCGTACAGAAACAGTCAGAAAGGTGCGGCCTATATTTTCAAAAAAGGCGCATCAAGTTGGAGTCAGGTGAAAAAACTGACAGCCTCAGACGGAGCATCCAACGATTATTTCGGTTATTCTGTGTCCATTATTGGGGTGGGAACGGATTATTATGCAGCAGTGGGCGCACCCTATGATGATGACAAGGGCGATGATTCGGGTTCGGTTTATGTTTTCAAGGGAAAGGATGCAAGCTGGACCCAGATGGGGCTTCCCCTTCCCACACCGCAAGTGCCAAAACTTATCGCCAGTGACGGCCTGATCGGAGACAATTTCGGCGGAGCAGTCGCAATTTCCAAAGATACCAGCAATTACGTCTATGTGCTGGCCGGTGCAACATCTGATGATATTGGCACGATTTCCAACGCGGGTTCTGCGTATATCTTCAAATACAATTTTGTCAGTTGGGCGCAGAAAAGCAAACTGACAGCGGACAGTGCAGTTGCCAATGACGGCTTTGGAGCCGCTGTGGCTATGTACGGAGGGGATACGGCTGTTGTGGGGCCTAAGAAAGTTTCCGGAAGCGGTTCCAAAGTGTTTGTGTATCCCAGAACTGCTGCGGAATGGCCGACAACCATGACTTCCTCCGCCACAGGCGTAGCTGCTTTGACGGCCAGTGACGGAACAGCCACGGATCAGTTTGGCACTGCGGTTGCCATTGACCAGAATTATATTCTTGTGGGAGCATATAATAACGCGGGCATTGGAGCCGCGTATCTGTATAAAAAAGCAACTGCATGGCCTGCGACAGAAACGAAAAAACTCATAGCCGGAGATGGGATTTCAGGTGACAATTACGGCAGCGCGGTGGGCATTTATTTCAACGGCACAAATTATTTTGCGGTTGTGGGCGCGCCCGGAGACAATGTCAACGGCAGCAACGCGGGCGCGGTGTATTTCAATGCAGAGGTTTCTCCCACCAGCGCAGGAGCCACCACAATTTCAGATATTGCCAGTCAGATCATCAATATGAACACAGCCGCAAGTCCGACTTCTTACACAGCGGCTTTTACGGTCTGCGATTCCAATTCCACTGCCAATCTTACGATTTCTGCTTCTGTAACCTCAGCCAATCCTTCTCTGATTCCATCAGGAAGTATAAAAATCAACGGCAATGCGGTTCCCTATAATTATCCTTTATCCGGCAGTTTCTGTGATAATCTGAGCATCACTGTCACACCTGCGCTGAATCAGGTTGGCACAGCAAATATAACTGTGACAGTCACAGGAAGCACAGGCACTCCCGCGACCGATACCTTTACGCTGACTGTTACCGGCAGCCCGATTATCTCTGATATTCCTGCTGTGACAAAGCGGATTGGTTCCGGCGCAGCAACTGTGGGATTTACCGTAAGCGATCCGGACACACCCATTGCAAATGTCACTGTGTCTGCTGCTTCCGGCAATACTGCTCTGGTTCCTTCTTCAGGTCTGACTCTTTCCGGCACAGGAAACATGATCCTCACAATCACTCCCGCAGCCGGCGCATCAGGACAGTCCACCATTACGGTTTCAGCTTCAGACGGAGCCAGTCCCACTGTTTATAAATCCTTTGTTTTCACTGTGACAGCCAAACCCGTGATTTCCAATGTGACTGATCCTTTGACAACAAATGAGGATACTTCAGTCACAGCCTATTTCAAAGTCACAGATCCGGACACTCTGGCAGCCAATCTTACGGTTTCGGCTTCCTCTTCTGATCAGCTTCTGCTTCCCAATGCAAATATTGTTTTGACGCGCCTGAGTACCCCAGATGCAAACGGGAACAATTTTCAGATTGTTCTGACTCCGGCAAAAGATCAGGCAGGCACTGCAACCGTGACTCTCAGTGCAAAAGATGAATACAGTGATGCGCAGGGGGACACCACCACAGCCTCTTTTACTTTTTCTGTCACCATGCTTGATGATGATCCTCCGGTGATTGAACGGGTTATGCCTGTGCGTCAGGAAGTGACAGCAGACAGTGCGCAGACCCTTACCAGTGCAGGCGGAACCATTACAGGAATGGATGGAGAGGGAAATGCTGTGAGTGTGGCAATTGCACCATCTGACACCATTTCTGTCAATATGGGAACTTTGACAAAGGTGATGAACATTTCCGGAACCATGCCCATCAGCACAAATGATGTGGTGACTGTGTATATCGGCAGTGTTGCCAAAATCAGCAGCACGGTGATTCCGGAAGATACTGTCAGTGAGAATATTCAGGTGCTTGTGGATGATCCGGACGGAGATTTTCTCACAGTTTCCGTAACTTCCCAAAATACAACTTTGCTGCCCAGTGCATATCCGAATATCAAAGTCAATGGTTTTCCCTTTCCTTATATGGTGGACACAGCAGATGGCAAAATTCCCATGATGCTGAGTCTGACCCCGGTTGAGGATTTGTGGGGAACCACTTTGATAAGTGTTACAGTTACGGATGATAACGGAAATTCAACTACACATTCCTTCCTGCTCACGGTTTCCCAGGTGAATGACAAACCCACGATTTCCGTGAATGAAACCATGCTGATTCCCATCCCGGATCAGACCATTACCGCAGAAGAGAGTTTTAAGGAAATCACGTTTTATGTGAATGATCTGGATGGAGATACCCTGACTTTGGAGGCTACGGCAACCTCTGCCAATGCGCTGCTGCTGCCCAATGATGCGGATCATATCAGCATCAACGGAAGCGGCACGACTGCAACTGTAACCACTTCTCCGGGAGTGAACAAAACCTGCAAGCTGAAACTGACACCCACAGACGGAGAATGGGGCGCAGTGGATATGGTGCTGAAAGTCACTGACGGAAAAGGCGGGGTGGTGGAAAACAAATTTGTCCTCAGAGTGAATTATGTGGACAAGAAACTGACCATTTCCAATATTGAGGATCAGACAACCAGAGAAAATACTCCCATTTCTTTTGGTTTTATTGTGGGCGGGCTGGAGGCTCCTTCGGATCAGTTGCAGGTGGATATTACCTCTTCCAATCCCATGCTGGTTCCGGATACCCAGAATATTGCCTACAATGATATGGGGGACGGTTTTTATACAGTGCAACTCACGCCTTTGCCAAATGAGATTGGTACAACCACCCTCTATGTTATTCTTACCGATCCGGTCAATGGCAATAAGGCAATGGATGATTTTGTGCTGACGGTAACATCCACCAATAATCCTCCGGCTATTGAAATTATCGGACTGACCAACCTTTCAACCAGTAAATCCAATCCGATTGAAGTTCGTTTCGATGTTTTTGACAAAGAAACTCCGGCTGAAAGTCTGATTGTGAGTTTCGAATATACCTATAAAGGGATTGTTTATCAGTACCCGAATAACAGTCCAGTTTCTGATGATCCAATTTCTCAAATTCTGGTTGTCGGTTTTGAAAATAAAATTCAGGTTTCAAATGGTCTGATAATTCCCGGTGGACAGACTACAACTCTTCCTAACGGTTATTATGCCGATCTTGTGGTAAAGGTAGTCCCCAGAAGAGTTGGAGATGTAATGATTACTGTGACAGTGAAGGACGAGAGAAATATTTCTTCAAATGATTATTTCAATCTCCTGATTTACGATCCCAATCTTGTACCGAAAATTGAGAAAGTGTTTTGGATTGAAAATGGAACTGAAGTATCCATTGCAAAGGAGGTGCTTACAATTGTTCAGGATACGCAGAGTCCTGAGATTCTGGTAAAACTCAGCGATGGGGATGATAATCCTTTGAAGGTGTCGGTCACTTCAAATAATCCAACCCTTGTTCCTGTCACATCCGCCAATATCAACTTCAACGGTGTTGGGCCAAATACGACTGTTTCATCAACAGATTATAAGGCCGGGCCGCTGTCCCTGTATATTACACCTGCGGCAGGACAAACCGGTGAAGCCACCATCACTATCACTGTTGAAGATGCCAATGGAGGAACAGCCACAGAAGTCTTTTATCTGAATGTTCTGCCTTTGGGAGGCGTGAACATCATGCCCAAGATTGACAGCATTATATGGAATGATCCCAATGCTGATCCTCCCTTTGTTGAGGTGGTTAATATTGAACAGAACACCAACACCGGAAATATTGAAATACGGGTCAGTGACACCAACAGTGACACCCTGACCGTATCTGTATCTTCCGGCAATGAAGATTTGGTTCCCAATGAGTCTGCCAATATCAACATTGATGGCGTGGGAACCCAGCGTTCGGTTCCATCCTCTGTCTATACCACCACTCCGCTGATATTGATTGTAACACCGGCTCAGAATACGACCGGCGAGGCAATTATCACAGTAACAGTCAATGACAACCGGGGCGGAACCGCAAGCAAAAACTTCCGCGTTAATGTCAGGGGAAATGCCGCACCGGAAATTTTCAGCATGACGCTGATGAGCAGTCCCACGCAGGATCTGCTGTTCAACAACACGATCACCATTCAGGAAAACCAGCAGCCTGCAAATATTCAGATCAAAGTCAAAGACATGGACAGCAACTCTCTGACGGTTTCTGTCAAAACCAAAGAGAATGAAGATTTGGTTCCCAACAGCACCCAGAATTACAAAATTGACGGAATCGGTGCGCTGAGCAAAATCATAACTGTTGACAGTACATCACGGGAAGGAACTTTCAACCTTTCCGTAATTCCGCTTGTCAACAAAAGCGGCAGTGCTGTTATCACCGTATCAGTTACGGACGGAACCAATGACCCAGTGACAAAAGAGTTTATCCTCAATGTCACAGCAATTTTGCCGACAATTCAGGACATAGCCCATGTCACCATCATGCAGAACACCCAGACATCGGCCATACCGATTATTGTCAATGATGGCGACAAGGATGCGCTGACCATTACGGTAACATCGGACAAACCTGCTCTGGTTCCGGTCAGTTCCATTCTGATCAACGGTTCTGCGAGCAACAATCCCATTACCATCAGCGCGGTTTCCGGAACCTATCCACAGCCTTCGCTGGTCATCAAACCTGCGCTCAATACGAGCGGCACTGCATGGATTACCGTATCTGTCACAGACGGCGGAACTCCTGTTGAAACCAAGTTCCTGCTTACGGTAACGCCGAATCTGCCCCCGATCATTGAGAGCATGACCCTGAGTTCCGGACAGAATCTGCTGACAAACAAAGACATCGCTCTTGATGAAAATCAGCAGCCCGGAACCATTGCCGTCAGAATCAAGGACAGTGACAGCACTTCTCTCACGTTTTCCGTGAGTTCGGACAACACTGCGCTGGTTCCCAACAACACGCAGGGTTTCAAGATTGACGGAACCGGCGCACTGAGCAAAATCCTGACTGTCGCGTCTGCACCGCTGGACAAAACCGTTGATCTTTCCGTGATTCCGCTTGCCAACCAGAGCGGCAAAGCCAATATCACGGTGACTGTGACTGACGGGGTCAATCCTGCGGTTACTGCCACCTTTGCCATCAATGTGACAGCGATTCTGCCCACAATTGATCCCATAAGCAATGTCACCATCATGCAGAACACCCAGACATCAGCCATACCCATTGTGGTCAATGATGGGGACAAAGATTCTCTGACCATTACCGTAACATCGGACAAACCTGCTCTGGTTCCGGTCAGTTCCATTCTGATCAACGGATCAGCGAGCAATAATCCCATTTCCATCAGTGCGGCATCCGGATCTTATCCTCAGCCTTCTCTGGTGATCAAACCCGCAACGAATCAGACCGGCACCTGCTGGATTACGGTATCTGTCACAGACGGAGGAACTCCGGCTGAAACCAAGTTCCTGCTTACGGTAACGCCGAACATGCCTCCGATCATTGAGAGCATGACACTGAGTTCCGGACAGAATCTGCTGACAAACAAAGACATCGCGCTTGATGAAAATCAGCAGCCCGGAACCATTGCCATCAGAATCAAGGACAGTGACAGCACTTCTCTCACGTTTTCCGTGAGTTCGGACAACACTGCGCTGGTTCCCAACAACACGCAGGGTTTCAAGATTGACGGAACCGGCGCACTGAGCAAAATCCTGACTGTCGCGTCTGCACCGCTGGACAAAACCGTTGATCTTTCCGTGATTCCGCTTGCCAACCAGAGCGGCAAAGCCAATATCACGGTGACTGTGACTGACGGGGTCAATCCTGCGGTTACAGCCACTTTTGCCATCAATGTGACAGCGATTCTGCCCACCATTCAGGCGATGAGCAATGTCACCATTATGGAAAACACCCAGACCGCAGCCATTCCCATTGTGGTCAATGACGGGGACAAAGATCCGCTGACCATTACCGTGACTTCGGACAAGGACACACTGGTTCCTGCAGACTCCATTCTGATTAACGGGGCTGCAAGCAACAATCCGCTTGTCATCAGTGCGGTTTCCGGGTCTTATCCCCAGCCTTCTCTGGTGATCAAACCTGCAGCGAAGCAGACCGGCACCTGCTGGATTACGGTATCTGTCACAGACGGAGGCACTCCGGCTGAAACCAAGTTCCTGCTTACAGTCACGCCGAACATGCCACCGTTGATTCAGCCTATGCTGTATATTTATCCAGATCCGAAAAATCTTGGTCAGTTTCTGTCACAGGATCTGCTGAGCAACAACACCATCACCATTAATGAGAATCAGCAGATAGATAAAGTAAAAGACGATCCGAATCAGGATCGTTTGATACGGATAACTGTAAAAGATGATGATGATACCTCTGTGATTCTTTCCGTGAAATCAGAAAATACTGCACTGGTTCCTGAAAACTCGCAGGGTTTCAAAATTGACGGCATCGGAGCGGTGAAGAAAACCCTGACTGCCGCGGCTGCACCGCTGGATCAGACCGTTGAACTTTCCATTATTCCGGTCAAAAACAAAAGCGGCACAGCCAAGATCACGGTATTTGTGGATGACGGAGACAATTCCATAGTCACAGCCGAAATTGTGCTGAATGTCACGCCTCTTACTGCGGTGATTGAAAGCATCCGTCTGGTCAAAGATCAGATAACTGCTTTGCAGGACAGTACGCTGGCAGATGGTTCCACCATTGCCGGTACACAGGGAGAAATGCTTGCCATCACTGCGCAGGATTTTGTGAGAATCAATGATGAGCCTCCCTTCACAGTGGGAGCGACAAGCACACCCGTGTCAGAAGGCGATGTTGTCACCGTATACAATTCTGATGCCACGTTTGTAAGTGAAGTTCGGATAATGGAAAACGGAAAAACCGGTTTGATTGAAATTGAAATCAGTGATGCGGACAGTGACACCCTTGTGGTATCTGCTGGTTCCAGCAACACAACACTGGTTCCGCTTTCCGCAATGGACATTGACGGATACGGATATATCCGTACCGCAAGC
>CAZHPS010000151.1:0-13896 GCA_964534335.1 uncultured Desulfobacterales bacterium | reverse complement strand
TTCTGTTTTCAAATTACTTTTAAACTCAACTTAAAGCCACCTTGAAAGGGCTGGTACAAAGAATCCTGAATAAAAATCAGTACCACTCAAATCATCATCGTTTTCTTCATCAACTGCTCCTGAATCTGGAACAGAAGGGGATTTGTTGTTTGTTGAATCACTGCTGTTACTGCTACTGCATCCAGTTGGAATTATGAGCAAAAAAACAAGAATAATGCGTAAAATATACTGAATTTGACTCTTCATTTGCTTCTTCCTCCTCAATGATCTGTAAGATAAATAATTAGATTAATTTTGCCACATAACCATTGATTATCAGGTCAGTTTCCCTGATAATACCCAAAAACACCGTTTATCAGGGAAAGTTTGCCTTAACAAATTCTCCCTGATAATACCCAAAAACGCCACTTATCAGGGAGAGTTTGTCCTGACAAATTTTCCCTGATAATACCCCAAAACACCGCTTCTCAGGGAAAGTTGTCTTGACAAATTTTCCCTTTTTTAATATTTCTTATCCTGTAACTGAATATACTTTATAAGGTCAGCCTGTGTCAAGCGCAAAAAACAGAAAAATCATGGATGAGGTGCGGGAGGTGATGCGGCTGCATCATTACTCAATCCATACGGAACGATCATACTGTGACTGGATTAGGAGATTTATCCTGTTCTATCATATGAAATCCTGCGATGATCCGGAAAACGGGGATCTCAAAATTGAACAGTTTCTTACCCACCCTCTGTGGATGGCAATGTTTCATCGTCCACGCAGAATCAGGCAATGAACGCTCCGGTGTTTCTGTACCTGAAAGTGCTTATACTGATCCAACTTTGGTTTTTTTTGCATGATTTTTGCCTGACGGTATGAAAGTGAAAAATCATCCGTTTTTGACCTGAAAAACACTCCGGTCAGCCTGAAAAGAGCATGTTCCTTCATATACCATTACTCAGAAGATTTGATGGTACAGCTACGAATTGCACGAATTATGGTTTGTGCAGATTCGTGTCATTCGTGGCTGATTTAAATTATATTAGACCTCTTTCAAAAGTAAAAACTTCCGTGTCTTTCCGTGCTTTCTGCGGAAGAAAAAGGATAAGCAACTGAGCCACGGAAAACACGGAAAATTTTATGAGATCTCTTTCAAAAGCCGCTGGCGGCCTTCTGTTATCCGGAATCATAAGCGTTAAAAATATACTTTTGAAAGAAATCTATTAAGTTGTTATATAATATTAATCAGAAGATTTCATGCCCTCTGTCTTTCGGAGTCCGGAAGTTCCGGAAACAGGATAAGCTAAATGTTTTAAAAAAAGTAGCGGTATCTATAAAATTGGCAAAATTCAGTTTGGCATGTGATCTGTTCTGAAACCAACATCTTAATCTCTGTACGGTGATGTCTGTTCAATAATCGCAAAATACAGCCAGTACATAACCACGATGAATTTCAGAGGATTAACAGGCCGAATTTTTAAAAAAATTCTGCCTGTTAATCAGACAGCTATTCTATAAAAACCAAATTGCTTATGTAATACCAATTCTCCATTGATTTGATACAATACCGTCAGTTTTTCCGCTGTTCTGCGTGTGCAAAAAACCGCTCCGCTCAATTTTTGCACTCCTCCGGATTTGCATTCCGCATTGTATAAAAACAATGGCGAATCGGTATAACAATGCGGCTGTCCCGTGACGGACACAGGCACTACTGCAAATGTTTTCCGTACCTGAATGAAAAGCAGAAAAAGCAGGAATCAGAAAACAGTCTTTTCCGGTGGTCTGCGTTCCGGCACATATTCATGGGAAATTTTTCCCTCATTCCATTCCCTGCTCACATACAGACTGCAATAGCAGGCCCCAAATTCTTTAACATCCGGTTCACGGTATTCACAGGGACAGATAATGTCCTTATCATCCTCTTTCTTTCCCGATGCCAGTCTGCAGGGGCAGGCCATATAGCCGTAACGCTCTTTGTTCTGCAGCAGTGATTCCAGAAGTTCCAGGGTTCTTTCTTTGTCTTTGTTGAAGAAATAACCTTTTGGTTCCTGCACCTTCCTAAGCTGTTCATAAAGTTTTTCCGCATCCATCACAGTCCCAGAGCCTCCCTGATTTCTTTTTCCTTGTATCCCACAATGACCTTATCTCCGATGATGATGGTTGGAAAAGAGCATCTGGGATTGAGTTTTTTCACATCCTCAATAATGGCCTTACGTTCATCCCCTTCCAGCAAATCCACATCCACAAAATCATAATGCACTGTACACTCTGCCAGAAATTTTTTGACAGATTTGCAGTGGCTGCATGTGCTTAGGGAATATATCTGAACATTTTTTTCAGTCATGAAAATTTTCCTTTCTGATTTGGCTTGGAAATAAAGTGGAACAGGCTTACAGCCTGTTCCTGTAAAACAGCATAATACCAATTCTCCATTGAAAATATACTTATGATTCGGTTTCCCACAGAGGACACAGAGAGAAAAAACCACAGAGAACACAGAGGAACTAACTCACATTATTGTATAAATTCAATAGCGAATTGGTATAAGATGGAAGCCCGTGCCACTTTTTTCAGTCAAATTTTACAACAATTTCATCAAAGGTTTTGCGCCATTTGGGTGGAGCAAGAGTTTCACTGCTTTTGAAATATCCAACTGAAATAAGAACGGGAATCCAGTAATTTTCCGGAATGCCAAAGGCTTTTCTCACGCCATCATGATCAAATCCGTCCATGGGATGGGTGTCTATTCCCAGACTTTTGGCGGCCAGCATAAGGGACATGGCAAAAAAACCCGCATTTTTGCAGGCAAATGCCTGGCTCCGTTCCGCAGATGAACCATAAAGTCCTTTGCAGGCATTGATAAACCATTCGTATTTGTCCTGTGTCATGCCTCCGGCTTTGATCATTTCCTGAAAGTTTTTTTCCACAAATGTATGACCTGCTTTCCATCCGTCCCGGTCACCCAGTACAATGAAAACAGCCGGAGCCTCGCTGACTTTGGGCTGATTCCATGCCAGTTCCCGCAGACGTTTTTTTTCATCCGCATCCCGGATAATCATCAGACTCCAGGGCTGCAGATTGAAACTTGAGGGTGTTTTTGCCGCCATTTCAACCATTTCTTTAATCAAATGATCAGGGACATCCTTTCCCGGATCAAAAAAATTGACTGCCCTTCTGCCATTGATCACCTGTCTGAAATCCATGCTGCCTCCTTATCTGTCTGAAAATAAATTGGGAACATAAGTAAGGTTCCATAAATTTTCGGGCATAAAATTTTCAGAAAAACCGGATTTTTCCGAAAAATCCGGTTTTTTGAATACAGGAAAATTTTTGTTTGCCTGCTTATTTGTTCATCATTCTCCGTTCATCATCCCTTCCACAATGCGTTCATAACCATGAATCAGTCCGGGCCTGACCTGCACTTTTACCCGGATATTTCTGCCTGTGGTATAAAATCCCCGCACCATGTTGAACTGCTGGCTTTCTGTAATATCCATGTCCAGATCCGCTGCATCAGCTCCCATTCGCACAGCTTTTAATTTCAGCAGTTCAAAGGCTTTTTCCGCAGCCATTTCCTTTGAAAAATTTTTGCTTACGGTTTGACTGAAATTCTCTTCCGGTGCTGTGGCAGTTTCATGCTGTGTGTCGGCAAACAGAGTGACTTCGCAGGTGGTCCGGGCCAGAGCAGCACCAATGGCATTGGCAACATTCCAGTGGGGAATTACACTTACATCAAAATCAGATATTTCCCCCAGACGTTTGGCAAAATAAGGAGCCGGGCCTCCCAGCACAAAGATTTTTTTCGGATTGACCTGCAGTCCTTCCCGGAGTTCGTGAATCGTATAAACCGGTTTGCGGTTGATCGCGTCAATCATTTCTCCGGCATGGGAAAGGATGATACGGCATGCCCGGTCAAAAATTATGGAGGCTGTTTCCGGAACGGTTTTTCCCATATCCTCTGCCACAGATTTTATGCCCCTGGCAGCGGCCTCCTGATCCCCGTCTTCCATCAGTCCCAGAACAAAAAGTGCATCTGTGGGTGTGGGGATGCTTCCGCCATAAGCCATTGCAGGCCCCATGCGTTCCGGCCCGATAAGGATTTCTCCGTTTTCCACCCGTACATGGCTGTCTCCGCCAATGCCAATGGATCGGGTTTCCAGAGATCGGATCAGTGTATTGAATGTGCCGAGATTGATGCCTGTGGGATCCAAAAGGGGAACCCGATCCACCAGAATAGCCATGTCAGTTGTGGTTCCGCCGATGTCCAGCACCAGACTTTCCCCATCTCCGGGGGCAAACACGGTCGCGCCCATTACACTGGCTGATGGGCCGGAAAGAAGGGTCTGGCCGGGAAAATCAATGGAAGCACTGAAATTCATGGTTCCGCCGTCAGCCTTCAGAAGGTGTATGGGTATGCGCAGACCCTTCTGATCCAGGGATTTGACCACAGCACTGAAAAATTTTTTGTGCACGGGAAATACAGCAGCATTAAGATAGGCAGTGGCTATACGGCGGGGAAAATTGAGATTGCCGGATATCTGATGCCCCATGAAAATCCTGTCGGAATATTCCCCCATTATATTCTGCAAAATATCCCGGATCATCAGTTCATGCGCGGGATTGCGCACGGAAAATTTCCCCACAACCCCGAATGTTCTGATCCCTTCCTGCTTCAGATGCTGCGCAATTCCGGTAATTTCATCCCGGTTTACCGGTGTTATTTCTCTGCCTCTGTGGTCAACAGAGCCTGAAACACAGTAATAATGTTCATTTGTCCGGAAAAGTTCCGGATCAATTCCTGGCCCGGCTGAGACAATCATGCCGACCGGGTGATTTTTTTTCTGAACAATGGCGTTGGTGGTCAAAGTAGTGCTGAGCACGGCCCGCCTGATTTTTTCCGGGTCAATTCCATCTGTGATTTTTTCCAGACTTTCCAGAACCGTCTGAAACAGATCCTCCTGCGCTGTGCGAACCTTGAATTCCCGGATCAGTCCTTTGTCGCCCAAAAGCACCGCATCCGTATGGGTTCCACCGACATCAAGTCCTATTATCATGGCTTTTCCTTGCATCTGTGAAGGGTTGATAATATATGAGAATCAGATAGCAATCTGTATTTTTTTTGCTGCCGGACTGCCGGACATATTCTGCAAATGTGACCGGACTGCAGGGAATATTCTTTTTCTCCAGCGAAAAACAGGAAATATCCTATACTTTATTCGGTTTTTTTTCAATATCATATTTAACAGAAAAACCCAAGAGAAGTGTGACATGAAATCTTTTTGAAAAAAAAATGGGAAAATGACAGGCATAATCCAACCCGGATTATTCATGACACCGGAAAAATCCGTAAAGATTGAAATTATTACAGAAAAAAAATGAAAAAAAACAAATCATAATCCCGGAAGGAATGACATTATCAGCCGGTTTTACCCACTATCGGTTTTTTCATCAGCCTGTCCACAGGGAATACAGGGCAAATCCCCATCCGATACACAGGTTAAGCAGACTCAGCAGCACTGCCGCGCTTCCCATGTCCTTGGCCTGTTTGGCAAAAGGATCAAACCGGGGACAAACCTTGTCTGTCAGGGATTCAACCGCTGAATTAAGAAGTTCTGTCACCAGAACCGCAATATTGTCTGCGATCAGCACCAGTTTCATAAGCGGTGAAACCGGAAGCATCAGCGCGGCCGGAAGCAGAATGCAGGAAAGCAGCACCTCCTGCCGGAACGCTGCTTCATGGACAATGGCGTGTTTGAGGCCGTCCAGAGAATAAAAAAAGGCTTTCCCTATGCGCTGTATTCCGGTACGGGGTTTCGGTATTCTATGATCATCAGGTATGGTCATGGCTTATCCTATCAGATAGGTTCCCGTGCCTGCGGCTATCAGCACATTCTGATCATTGTGCATCTCGGTGCGGATAACCGCGACTCTGCTTCCGGTACGCAGAATATGGCCGGTGGCTGTAAAGAATTTCCCATGACCGGCTCTCAGGTAATCCACGCGCAGATCAATGGTTCCGATACCGGCCAGACGCTTTCCCATTTCTTCCGCGGATGCCCCCTTCATCTGCTGCAAAACCGCAACTGATGCAATCAGTCCTCCGGTCAGATCAAGGACAGAAGAGATAACCCCTCCGTGGAGTATGCCTTTGAAAATGTTTCCGATCAGTTCCTCTCTCATGCCAATTTTTACAATAACATCATTTTCATTCAGAGTTTCTATCTTTATTCCCAGAAGCCTGTCAAAAGGCAACCGGTTCTGATAAATATCCTTCAGAAAATGAAATGCTTCTGTCATGCTTATTTCATGGCTGCCCATATTCCTTCATCCTGTCATCTGCGCGAGATCCCGCAGCACTTTTTCCTCTCCGTCCGCGCACTGCCGCAGAGTATGTGCCATTGCAGGCCAGGTTTCTGTTTCCGATGCCCGATCTTTGCAGATTCGTGACGCCATGACTGCGAAATCCCGCCATCCATCCCCGACTTTTGTGAGTTTTTCAGACAAATCCTGAAAACGCTCATCCCCCCGGAGTTTTGCCACTTCCTGCAGAAAAGCAGCGTAGATAAAACGGAAACCCGCGCCGCCCGTGCCGATTTCCTCCTGCATACGGATGACCTGTCCCAGATACAGAAGTGCTTTTTCATCTCCCAGTTTTTGGGGCCATGTTTCAAGTTTTTTTGCCAGATAGCGGATACCTTTTACGCCGATAAAGGGAATGGGTGCTTTAATCATGGTGCGGCATACCTCTTTCATGCCTTTGTCTGCCGCTCCGGAGAAATCCGGCTGTTCCGGGACTTTTGCCACATAATACATTCTGCCTTTGGGCGGCATAGGGCCGCGTGCAAAACGGGCTTTCATCAGATCTTTTCGGGAACAGCGCACAGGATCAGGAAACACAGGATCACTGATGATATATTCATCATCCTCTCTTCCAAACACCACCAGATTGTGCATATTGAAATGAAAACGGTATCTGCGGGGAAAATAACTTAGCCAGTAAGCTCCGGTACGGCAGCCAACAGGAATCTGCTGCTCCAGTTTTTCATCCAGTGCAGTCATGGCCTTTTCCGGATCACGGAATTTTTCCCATGCAATACCAATTCCCAGCCGTTTGGCTGTCCGGGCCATAATGCCGCCTGTGGAAATCCGGAACGCGGTCAGGGGCAGATGGTTGAGCCGGACAAAGGGAAAATAACCGAAAAAAAGCCCGGAACCAATGCCAAATACCAGAGATTCTGTTGCATTAATCCCGTAATGGAAAAGAAGGTTGGACATTACACCGGTTTCGCAGTGGGCTGACTGCCTGTGTTCAAAAGGGAGTATCATTTTTCATCCTCGTAAATCACGTCTGAAATGTCAGGAACCATTTCCAATTCCTCCACGGAAATATTGAACACATCAGCATATCGCCTGCGAATGGCAGGTTCAAGTTTTCTGAAAATATCTGCCCTGAGATGACGTTTCACGCGCCATTGGGGCAAATCCGCATAACTGGCCAGCAGGCTTACATTCATAAGGTTTTTGCACATATGAAAGGCCAGCGGGCTGCGTTTTCCTGCTTTGATCTGCCGGATTTCAGAAGCAATTTCAGACGCAATCACTTCCCATGCCTGCTCATTGGCAATATCCTTTGCATCCCATCCCAGGCTTTGCACCTGTGTATAAGATCCGTTTTCATCCACTGCATATGCGATTTCCCTTACTCCCGCATTCATGCGGGTATTATCCTGGGGCACATCGGTTTTTCGCATTATTTCTCCTGATCATCCCACAACCCGGGGAACAAGGAATGCGCCATCTTCCTGCTCAGGTGCATTGGCAAGAGCCGTATTCCGATCCAGATGTTCTTTGACCTCATCCTCCCGGAATGCATTGCTCAGAAAAATCGCGTGGGATGTGGGTTTGACGCCTTCGGTATCCACTTCGCGCAGTTTGTCAACATATTCCAGTATGGTTCCGATCTGCCCGGAAAACTTGTCAACCGAAGATTCATCCATATTCAGGCGGGCCAGTTTTGCCACATGCAGCACTTCATCTCTTGTGATTTTCATTTACGTATCCCTGCATTTCATCATACAAAGTAGCATAAGCTTCCAGTTTGTGCGGAGGTTGTGAACAAGCTGGAAGCTTGTTCTATAGACTTTAAGAATATAATTTTGGGGTTTCCTGTAGGTTGGGGTTCACTGAGTTCACCCCAACCTACCCCTAAAATATTATCTGAAAACTTATACTTTCCGATAATGTCCGGTATATATGAAATCCTAAAAAAATTTTCAGCATGAAACCCGGAGGGTTTTGAAAACCCTAATGGTTTGTAACAAGTTATTATAAATGCGAATTAAAATTCATATTCCGATAAGATTTGACAACTTTTTAAAAGTTGTCAAATCTTATATCTTAATTCGCATTATAAACTCAAACTTCATTGACCGCACGTTCAATAAGTCTTACTGCCAGCGTCTGTGTGCCGGTGTGCTGGAAATAACTGGTGAACACATCCAGAAATGCAGCCAGGTAATCCAGTTTGTCATCTGAAACATCCACATATTGTTTCAGATTGCTGACCACCTTGTTTGCAGACAGATTGTTCTGGGAGATAAAACCGCTCATCCAATCCTTTACAGCGTCAAATCCGGTTCGGATGAACCCAAGTTTGCTGTCTGCACTGGCGCCAGGAATATACTCACTGATAGCACTGAAGGTTTTGTTTTCTGAGAGTTGGGAAGAACTCAGGCTGCCCAGGGTTTTCATTCCGTGACTTACAAAATCAGGCCCCAGCGGAATCAGTCCGTCAAAACAGATAAGACCGGCCATCCGGATTTTTGACTCGCCGCTGTAGTCTTTGAGCGCACGGAGAAAATCACTGAAACTGTCTCCGGGAATTCCATTGATTTTTGTGAAAGCCAGCAGTTCACTGATCATTTTAAGAACCAGATCAATGGCCTGTGCGGTATCGGCCTTTGGTGTAAGATATTTCATAAAAGACAGCAGACTGAATTTTTCAGAAAGTTTGTCGGTCAAAGCAGCAGCACCCAAAGCCTTGTCCGCTGTGTCAACACGGGAGTAAATCTGCATTGCTGACTGATAACCCTGTGATTTGTCATTGTACAGATCAATGGCTCTTTTTTTCACAGACTGCAGAAAGGCATCATCTGTTTCATGTGTGACAGCCCTGATCATTTCATCAAAATTCGTGTAATTGTTCCATCCGCCGGGTACAATGAAATCAAGGGATTTCAGACTTAAAACAGTTACTCCGGATGATGGAAGCTGATTAACCAGATCCGCAATGCTTTCCTTTTCCCCAAAACCGAACAGTCCCATAACCAGTCTCCTTTATTTAAGTTGTGCCAGTCCGCTGAGATTAAAGCGTTCCAGCCAAAGCCTGCGATCATTTTCTGTAAAACTGCCATCATTGGAACGTGCCTGCACCTGAAAACGGTCTGCCACCAGCACAGCGGTTCCCAGACTTCCGCTGGCCGCAGCCGGATAACCGGAAATATTTGCTGTGCTGTTTTTGAATTTGCCCGCAGCATCCGGGTTGCCTTTGAGATCAGCAATGGTCAGCATGGCAGCATCTTTTCCGTCTTTTTTCAGTTTTGCCTGTGCCATTCCTGCCTTTTCCTGGGTGAATACCACATCAAATCCATCCTGACTTTTGGGGAAAAATTTGTTGAATTCTCCGCCCGCAGCAGGAGCATCCTGTTTGTCCTCTGACTTTCCGCAGGCAGTGAGTACAAACAGAACTGCCAGCAGAATCACAAAACACTTTCCGCTAACACATGAAAAACGCTTCATTTGACAATCTCCTTTCCCTGTTGTTTCGTTTATGCGCAGTCAACTCCATCCTTTTTCAGTTCTGAACATATAAAGCCAAGTCCATCCTTAAAATTGGAAATCATTTTGCAGTTGTGTTTCAGCAGGTCATTTTTTATGTCCAGAGTGCCGAAGTCTCTGACATTCCTGTTCAGGAAACAGCTTTTCTCCGGTTTGACTTTTTCAAGATGTGTTTTCACGGACGCATAAACAATGGCATCCTGCGGTTTCAGATTGAAAATCTGTTCCGTTTGGACAGCACTGTTCAAAATTTCCGGAGCAAGAGGGATAATATGGGAAATTTTTAACAATATCTTCAAATAATTATAAAATATTTCCCGTTCTTCCTGATTGCTTTGAATTAAAAGTCCATTTATATCTCTGATGCTGTTAATACGATCCCTATAGGGTGCAGTGCGGGTGAGCTGGTGGATTTCATGTTCCAGTTTCTCCTGCAGTTCTATCCGCTGTGTGGCCTGTCTTGATAATTTTTCGTGCGGTTCTGCCAGACTGTAGGCTGGCAGAACAAGGGTCAATACACTTTTTTCCCCCAATTGAATGATCTTTTCACAGGCTTGGGACTGCTCCTGCCGGAATGCCAGTTCAAGAACAAAATTGGTTTCCACATACACATTCATACCGGAACCTCACATTTGACACTTCCGCCGGATATGGCTTCATACAGACCGGATTCAATAAGCCATTTTTGGGATTCATCTGCCTCCATATCGCGACTGTTACCCGAACGGATTATATCTCCAAGCCATCCGGCCAAAAGCATTTCAAAACTGTCTTCATAGATTTTGTCCATTTCCACCCCCACCTGTTCAAAATACGGCTGAAGCAGGGGACGGGCATCCACAATGCAGAAAGGTGCAGTCTGTTCTGATGGTTCAGCATTTTTTTTCCAAAGGTAAAAACGGTCAGGAAATGCAAGAAGAAAATATTCCGGAAATGAAAATTCCCCGTATTCCCGAATATTATTCCAGAATTGCTCTGCCCATTCCGGAGATGTTCCAAGTTTTGTTTTCACTTCTGCCACAAGTACCAACTGCTTATGTCGGTTATATGCTGCTATATCCCATTTGACTGACATCTTTATCTATCTCCTTTCCGGGCCAATACGTACTCACTTCCGGTTAAAAACATAGGCATCTTTGAAAAATTCCCTTTTTTTCAGTCTTTCCAGAACAATGCCGGCATCTGTCCGGTTTTTGAAATACCCTATTTTGATCCGGTATCTTGATCCCACATCCGGAACCTCCTCATGCGTTACAAATATGCCTGTATATCCTTTTTCTTTCAAATGGGATACCACCCTGTCCGCATCCGTCTGCGCTGCAAACGAGGCCACCTGTATGGCAACTGTCATTTCCACATTCCCGGGCTGGGGGACGGGCAGTGGCAGAGACGCTGTATCCAAGGCTTCTGCCCGGGGCTTTTCCGCTTTTTTCTCAGATTCCGGAATGTTTTTCCTGGGAACTGCCTTTTTGATTTCAGGAACTTCCAAAGGCTGGGAAGGCTGGGGAACAGTGCCCGGACTGCGGGAAGTGCTGCGCAGATCATCATAGAAATCAAGCCGTGTATCATTAAGGGTAGCCAGTCCGTTGCTGATCTCGTTCCTGTCTTTTTCGATTTCCGCATCCCGCAGCCGCGCCAGTTCTTTTTCAATGGCATTGATATCAAAATCCGTGGGCGTAGTCACTCTGCCCACGATTATCCCCAGAACAAACATCCAGATCGCGACGAAAAGTGTAAACCCCCAGCGGAACAGCTCTGCTGCTCCGTCTTTTCCCAGTACCGGGGCAAACGGTTTCATCTGAGACTGCTGATAGGAAAACGCCGTAGTCAGGGGCCGGGGTTTGATTCCGTTTTTTTTCATCATACCGGGTTACATTTTTTCCGGAGTGGAAACTCCCAGTAAAGTAAGACCGTTGCGGATAACTTTTTTCACTGCCAGCACCAGACACAGACGGGCTGCCGTCAAATCCGGATCATCTGTAAGCACCTTGTGTCTGTTGTAATACGCATGAAATGCAGATGCTGTTTCTGTCAGATAATAGGTAATACGATGCGGTTCTGTCAGCCGTGCGCTGTTTTCCACCACTTCGGGATAACGGGACAGATGCTGCATCAGCCTGACTTCCTCCGGTTCTGTAAGCCCGGAAATATTCTGCAATGTCCATTCCCGGATCTGCACGCCCCTTTCCTCTGCCTTTTCCATAATGCTGGAAATCCGGGCATGCACATACTGCACATAATAAACAGGGTTGTCATTGCTTTTCTTTTTGGCAAGCTCCAGATCAAAATCCAGTTTGCTTTCATAATGACGGGTCAGGAAAATGAAACGTGCCGCATCGCTGCCCACCTCATCCAGCACTTCTTTGAGAGTGACAAATTCACCTGCCCGGCTGGACATGGCAACCTGCACTCCGCCCCGCAGCAGATTGACCAGTTGGATGAGAATCACCTGAAACTGCTCTGCTGTCCGGCCTGAAGCCAGTATGGAAGCCCGCATCCGGGGAATATAACCGTGATGATCAGCTCCCCATACATCAATCACCCGCTCCAATCCCCGTTCATATTTGTCCTGATGATACGCGATATCTGAGGCAAAATAGGTGGTCTGGCCGTTGGATCTCACCACAACCCGGTCTTTTTCATCCCCGAAATCCGTTGTTCTGAACCAGAGCGCACCGTCTTTTTCATAAATGCTGCCCCGTGCGCGGAAATTTTCCAGGGTTTTCTCGACCCGGCCTGAATCAAAAAGGGACTGTTCGCTGTACCAGTTGTCAAAACGCACCCCAAAGGATTCCAGATCATCCCGGATGCCTGCCAGAATATCATCTGCCGCAAAATGAGCGCAAAAGGCAAGTCCCTCAATTTCTTCCAGTTGGAGCAGGCTGTCGCCTTTTTCTTTGCGGATCACAGCAGCGATGTCTTTGATATAATCCCCCCGGTAATGGTCTTCGGGAAACTCCATCTCCCTGCCGCACAACTGGAGATAGCGCACATAGACCGAACGTCCCAGAGTGCTGATCTGCCTGCCTGAATCATTGATATAGTATTCCCTCTGCACGTCATACCCGCAGAAGGCCAGAATATTGGCCGTGACATCGCCCACTGCTGCGCCCCGTCCATGTCCCACATGAAGGGGGCCTGTGGGATTGGCACTGACAAACTCCACCTGCACCTTCCGGCCTTTGCCCATGTCAGATGCGCCGTAACGGGTGTCCTGTTCGTGAATCCGGAGCAGTACCGGCAGCCACGCGGCAGGACGGATGAAAAAATTGATGAATCCAGGCCCGGCAATTTCTGTTCTGGCAAGAATGCCTTCAGGATCACTCATATTTGCGATAATGATTTCAGCAATCTTCCGGGGAGCCATTTTCTGAACCCCGGCCATAACCATAGCCATATTCGCGGAAAGATCACCGTGTGCTTCGGTTTTGGGTTCCTCAATGACAAAGGGGGGAACCTCAGGTGAGGGAATCGCACCTTTTTCATGCGCTTTCTGTACCGCAGTGAGGATCATCGCCCCGATTTTCTGTTTCATGTTCATATATCATTCCATTCCGATGAAATATTTTCAGTTTTTGCAAAATATAAACCTTACACATACAGGATATATGCTTTGCAAGTCAAGAAGGTTTAAAAGGGCATTCCGGATGTTTTGTTCAGAATATGCTGATATATAAGAAAAAAAATACGGATCATAATTTTCATATCTTATCCAGCTCGGACTGGATTTCCCGGAGCATCTCATTTACAGCCTCCCTGTGTTCAGTGGGTACTTCCAGCACGGAAATCTTTCTCCGGATAATGGCCTCCACCAGTTCGTCAGGTGTCATTTGTCCGGTATTCTCCAGCCGTTTCTGTTCCCGGTACCAGCGCACCATGTAGATAATGGCCCCGATTGCTATCAGTATGGTGATAACTCTGATCATAGTGTCCTCTTTTTCTTTCCGCAAAACTGCCTTCTGAATGTTTTCCTGTACAAATTTTTGACAGTGGGTAAAACCGGCTGATAATGTCATCCCTTCCGGGATTCTGATTTGTTTTTCAATTTTTTTCTATAATAATATCAATCCTTA
>CAZHPS010000150.1:0-14043 GCA_964534335.1 uncultured Desulfobacterales bacterium | reverse complement strand
AAGACATTAGTGTTTTCGGCAGATAAACCGTCATTCAAACCTTGACAGAACACTAGTACATAACCAATTTATTTTTTGTATTATCAAAATCACCGTGTCGGATTACGCTGACGCTAATCCGACCTACTTGTTATTATAATTTAAAGTAGTTATATTTGTAGGTCGGATTAGGCCAAAGGCCGTAATCCGACATCTGATTCTCTAAAATTTAAATTGGTCATGTACTAGGTAGTATATCCGAATGTATTGGCTTCTTTTGAAAAACCTGCATAAGTACCGTAAATATAAGTTCTTGCAGGATTTCCCTCAAACAGTACCTTTACATTCAGATCATCGCCCTCTTTGAGTGTTGCCGGATCATTCAGCGGAATGATTTCCATAGTATGTCCAAGCACTTTTGAGAAGGTTTCTCCTCCCGGATTTCCTACCGTGAACAGGGCTTTGGCATATTTTTCGGAAAAACGGCATTCAATCACATCCTTTATATCTTTTTTACTTTTGCCGCGCTGATACCCTTCTGTGGTTTTTGACGCGAATCCGTTGACCGGTAAAGCCACTGCCATGTATGTTCCCTGAGCGTTGAGAGCATCTGACTGATAACCGGTTTCTCCCAGCGGAGCGGAAGCTATATCTTTCGCGTCAGTACCAAGAAAATAGACTTTATCAATCCGGTCATGGGAGTTAAATTCCCCACCGGGAACAGTAAAAAGATGGGCGTTTGCCACGTTCAGAACCGCAGGCTGTGATGCTTTGAGCATATACTCCTGCATAACGATCCATGTGTCATGGGCGTAGCCTGACGCCGCACACACAAACGAAAGAACTGCAACGGCAAGAAGCATTCTGACATACTTGCAACCTGTTTTTTCCTTAGACATTTTTCCTCCTGAAAAAAAATTTTTATTTCCCTTATCCGATATGGATAAGGCTTTGTTAAAAAGGCATTGCTACACACTTATACCGGAATAACTTACAAATCACCCCCTCGCATCTCAAATTAATTCACCCCGAAAACCGGAACAGCCCTTAAGTAAGTCAACATAAATTTTCGGGTATAAAGTTTTCAGAAAAACCGGATTTTTCGGAAAAATCCGGTTTTTCTGAATACACGAAAAATTTCGTTTGCCTACTTATGGTATGCCTGTCATAATCCTCAGTCGGATCGGACAGTTCTTTTTCCACCCGCACCATCCAAATCCCCTGATGCATTATTTTCACTTTGGCAATCCCCTGTTCATCTGTCTCTGTGAAATACGCATAGGTATCGGGATTTGTGCTGAAGCCGTCAAAGGTGGCATAAACACCGATGGAAAGCGGTTTGCCGTCAAACAGAATGGCAAACACCTATTACCAAAAAAATTCCCGCATGTTTTCCTCCTTTAAATTAACATTTTAATTTTATTAAAAAAATAAAAGCCAAGAAAAGATTCAGAGATACTGCCTGTATTTCTGAAGTCTTCTTGGCTTCGTTTCATTTATCGCTTTTAATCTCGTTACAAGGATCTGCCCCAATGCCATTAAATTAAGGAAATTCCGGAGTGCCAAACTGAAAGTTTGGCCGTATTTTTCCCAATTTTTTCAGAGTCCCAAACTTTCAGTTCGGGAATCCTCCGCCTTAACTTAATGGCATTAGGCTCTGGCCAGTAGCGAAACTGGTCAGGCTCTGCCTGAAAATAAAATATAAATTCAGATGAACTGCTGAAACAGCTTCGTGCTGTTTGTCAGAGTATTGTTATCTGAGAGCAAATTTCACAGGCAGCAAAGCCCTTGCTTTTACCGGACTGCCGTTGAACATTGGCGGAGTGAAAGTTGATTTTTTCACAGCCGCAATTGCCGCATCTGCAAATCCGTATCCTGCATCCTCCACCACCTCTACATTCACAAGATTTCCCTTTTCATCAATGGTCAGGCGCAGAACCACCTTTCCCTCTTTTCCCATTCTTCTTGCCATAGACGGATACACAGGCATTTCTTTGTGAAGATATTTTGGCCCTCCCGCGCTTCCGAATGTCAGATTATCAGCAAAACCGTTTCCGCCCCCTCCGGAACCGGTTTTGCCATATCCGGCAACTGTATTCCGGACTTTGGAATCTGACGCGCCTGAACCTTTGGAAACAGAGGAAGATGCAGAATTTTCGGCCAAAAACCGGGAAGACGGAATGTCTTCTGTATCCGGGCGCCGAGTCTCTGATGCCAAACGCGCATTTGATTTTGTATCAGAATTTGGAATATCTGAGGCCAAAGATTCTTTGTTTTCTTTTACACTTTCCTCTGCCGCTGCCTGCACTGTGGCGGGCGCATCCCCTTTTGTCTGCACCTGCTTTGCAGCAGGAATATCCTCTCTCTTTTCAGCAGGCGGTTTTGCAGAAGGAGATTTTTTTTTCTCCGCACGGGGGGCATTTTTTTTCACCGGTTCTTTGGGTTTTTGCCTTTTCTCTTTCCTGACAGGCAGTTCTTTCTTTTTCTGGGGGACAGGGGGAAGCGGAGCAGCCCGTGTTTCTGTCACCGGCTGATCCGGCATGGCATCCGCAAATCTGTTTTCCGCGTTTTCCCCCGGAGGAAGCGGAGAACCGGAGCCGGGCATTTGTGCCATTTCCTCTGCATCCCTGATAATGCTGAAATCAATGACAACAGGCTGACTCAGGCGGGATTCGGAAATATTCGCGGAAATGACAAGTGAAAATACCGCAGCATGAATCAGCAATGAAATCTGCCATCCTTTGGACTGATAACTCATCTTCGCTCCTGCGTCTGCAAACTCACTTTCCTGAAACCAAGATTTTTTACAATATCAAGCACATCCACAAATGCCTGCACACTTGTATCCTTATCTGCCCTGATAAGTATCGGTGTATCCCTGTCAATCTTTTTCATGCTTTCTTTCAGATTTTCAAGGACTACCTGATCTGAATTCAGATGAATAACTCCGTTTTTTTCTATGCTGACAGTCTGTGCTTTTGAGATTTCCTCAGCATTTTTGGAGGCTTTGGGAAGTTCAACAGGAATTCCGCCCGAAGCAATAAAGGTTGATGTGGTAAGAACAATGGTAAGCAGCACCAGCATCACATCCACAAGCGGAATGACATTCATGTAATCAAACTCTTTCTCGTCCATGCACTATCTCCCACTGCATCATCAGAACTTTTGCTTTCCGTAACAGAAAATTGTACATAACAATGGATGGAATCGCGACAAGAAGCCCCACAGCCGTTGCTTTCAGGGCAAGACTGAGTCCCACCATGATTTTGCCGGTATCCATAAAACCCTCCTGCCCCATTGTATAAAAGGTGAGCATGATTCCGAGAACAGTACCCAGCAGCCCGATATACGGGGCATTGCTTCCTATGGTCGCGATGATATGGATTTTCTTTGTGATTTCAAGTTCAAGTGACTTTTTGTCAGGAAAATCCTCTATCCGCAGATGCTTATAGACCAGATATCTTTCAACTGCCACAGCCACAGCCGCAATGCTCATAAGTCCCAGAAACGCGATGATTCCGTAATCAACCGCCTCTTTCAGCCATTCCATTCCATTTTTCTCCTGTCCTGTCTCAAAATAAAAAAACGCCATGAAGGAGACCCTGTTTTGGATCTTTGCACCTTCATGGCGTTATTTCTGTTTTCTGATTATTGACTGAGGTTGCGCAGTCGTCTCGGTCATTCCCGCATAAGCCGGTATGACGATACTGGCAAATCAGTTATGGATAACACCTGATTATAAGGGATTCTTCCCTTCAGTTTAGTTCTCTCTTAGTACATTCCAGCCATTGGTGTCAAGGAAAAACTGTATTCAGTCTGAAAAAAGTTTTTGGGCAGTTCATTGACAGATTCAGCCGCAGCTCTTTTGCGGAGCAGAATACGGCCGCAAAAGTCAATATCCTGTTTTTTCATATTTTTTATCAGTGCAGTTATCATCTGCCGCCCGTGTTCCGCAGGGTCAGCAGCGGGTTTTGCACTGATGTAATACCAGTTCGCTATTGATTTTATACAATCCGAACATTTTTTTCTGTCTGATTACAGAAAGTTCTTTTTTTGATAAGTATGTTTTCAGCAGCGATTTGGTATAACCTCTGTCTCCGAAAAGCTTTCCTCACTGAAAAGGGTGCCGAATGTCTTCATGAACTCACTGATTTAAAGATAACATTTCGTAAAAACAGCAATATTATCCTGATTCGGATCTATTGTTTTCATGTTTTTCCTCCGGTTTAAAAAGGTTAAGATTGTATGAAAGACATTTTACAGCATTTTTACGGTTATATCACTAATAATATGAATAAAATCATCGAATTCACGTTATGGACATGCTGGAAAAACTCAGAAAGGAAAAAAATCTGACCATTGTGATGGTCTCCCACGATCTCAATCTCGCGGCCATGTACGGAACCCGTCTGGTGCTGATGAAACAGGGAAAAATTGTGTGCATGGGAACACCGGAAGAAGTCCTGACTTTTTCCACTCTGGAAAGAGTTTACGGCTGTGTGGTGCTGGTGGATAAAAATCCTCTGGGAAATTTTCCAAGAATTGTTCCGGTTCCGGGCAGGTTTGTTCATATGAAAATGCTGAATGCTGACTGACTTTCCCTTGTTGTTCGATTCTTTCCCAATGCTCCATTCACAGTATCTAATTTTGCCCTGTCAGAGATTGAAAACAATAAGTGATTATGATAAACATGATATGTGAATTGAGTCACCTGTCTGAAAAAAGCGAAGATAATTTCGTCTGACTGCACACATCATCCTCCATTTGCGAAGCTTGCTTCGCATAAAATTTTCCGAATATCCTTTCCGGCGTTTGAGTATCTGAAAAAAATACCAGTCCCCAAAAAAAGTGAAAAACATCAAAACTGTCTGATTTTCAGCAGATTTGATGTTTTTGTTATATGAAAAAATGACAATAAACAGGATGAAATACGTTTATATCATTCTGAAAGATCCGTATGGCACAGGGATTGCTTATACAGAAAGCATTCAGTTTCCAAAAGGTGCATACAGTACGGAAATCCGGTTGAAAGGGAAAGGAGGTAAAATAACAGACTGTGGAATGAAGAAAGTTTTTTGCCGCAGTCGGAAAATTCATGGAAAAGATGTTTCAGGATTGTTTTTGCCATGAAAAGCATGGTGTTGGGAACACATAAGGGAGATCGGCACTCAGGTTCGGAACATGTTGACAGAACTGTAAAAATTATCTGACAAAAAGGAGGATAACACATGCACGACATTGATAATACAATTAATTATCAGGAAATGCAGGATGCAGAAGCAGAAATGGATGCGGATGAATTCGACTATGAAGGAATGGATGAGGAATACGAAGGGGCTGAATATATTGATCCGGAACTCCCGTTTGGCGAATCAGAGGAGATGGATCTGGCGGCTGAACTCCTTACAATGACAGGCGATGAAGAACTGGAACAGTTTCTTGGCAAGCTGTTCAAAAAGATTGGCAGAGGGTTTAAAAAAGGCTTTCGGCCTCTGATGGGAATGCTCAAACCGCTTGCCAAAAAGCTTTTGCCGATTGCAGGGACAGCGGTTGGAACCTTTTTCGGAGGGCCGGCCGGGGGCATGGCTGGCAGCAAACTTGGAAATGTGGCCGGTAAGGTATTTGGGATGGAACTCGAAGGCTTAAGCCCTGAAGATCAGGAATTTGAGGTTGCGCGCCGGTTCGTTCGCCTGGCCAGTACCGCAGCCAGGAAGGCATCAAAGGCTCCGGGTACGGCAAACCCGAATGCAATCGCAAAAGCAGCTCTTTTGTCGGCAGTCAAAAAACATGCACCGGGACTGCTTGGCTGGAACCCCGGCAGATCGAAGGGGCAGATTAGCAATTCAGGCCGCTGGATTCGGCGCGAAAATAAAATCATTCTTCTGGGAGTATAAATGCAAATGGCGCTTTCAAGCTTTGTCATATCGTCCCTGAAACAAGAAGCATACGGCCTGCGTATCCGGCTGGAACAGGTCAAACCCTTTGCCATGGTTATGCCGGCTGTGCCCGCGGCCGGAATTTCGTCCGGTGCATTCATTGCCATTGAAAGATACATGGACCGGGGACGGCATGAAATCGGAAAATCTGTGGATACATATCTCCATTGGCTCCAGGGGCCTGATGCGAAAAAATCCTCACCGGTTGAAGCGCAAAGGCGCCTTTGTTTTCTGAGAATGAAGTTCAATGCTGTGCTGACACAGTTCGACATATTCGCGGATGTGCTGACACAGCGGAGTGAACACGACTATGGTGTATGGCTTTCCGGTCTGGATCAACTGGCAGCGGATGCGCTTACTCTGAAAGGAGAATATTTCAAAAAGCCTTATGTGGCAACATATCTTGACCGGGGATTCGGGGCAGCAATCCGCCGCGCACGCACACGCCTGCCCGGAGGCGGAAAAAATCCGGTGGCAATCATCCGAATTCCCCGTGAACGCATGGTTGGAAGCGGAATAGCGTCCTCTCTGGTTCACGAGGTCGGGCATCAGGGAAGCGCATTGCTGGATTTGGTAAATTCCATGCGGGGTCATGTTCAGCAGGTTCAGCATCAGCACGATGGCGATCAGCGTATGGCATGGACAATCTGGGAACGGTGGCTGTCTGAAATTATTGCCGATTTCTGGGCAGTGGCAAAACTTGGGGTAACAGCAACACAGGGACTGATGGGTGTGGTGAGTCTTCCGCGGGCATTTGTTTTTCGCATGAATCTGGATGATCCCCACCCTTTCCCGTGGATTCGGGTGAAACTGAGCGCGTCAATGGGAAATGCGCTTTTTCCCCATCCCCAGTGGCAGAAACTGGGGCAGATGTGGGAGGACTTTTACCCCAGAAAAGGGCTGAGTGCACATCATCTGAAAATCATCAGCCTTATGGAAGAAACCATGCCCCGGTTTATAGAGCTTTTCCTCAGACACCGGCCCGGACTGCTGCGGGGAAAATCTCTGCCGGAGGTTTTTCCCCTGAAAGACCGGCAGCCGGCCCGTCTCAGGACATATTATGAATCCTGGGGTTTTTCACCGGAAAAAATGTACGTAGCGCCACCCGCGCTGGTGTTTGCTGTCATCGGTCAGGCCAGAATGGATGGAAAGATAAATCCCGAGGCAGAGGCAGGAATGCTTTCAACAATGTTGACTTACTGGGCAGTCCAAAGGATTTCCGGCAGACCGGAGGCATTATGCGGCAGAAGAATGCCGGAACTGTTTGAATGGGAAAGGTCTGATATAAAGTACAGCAGGTAAAGGAAAGGAGAGAGTTATGCCAGATAAAGTAGAAATAATACCGGATAAACCACTCATTTATCAGGGCAATACAATAAGGCTCAAAGCGGTTGTATCTGATGCTCTGGATAAGCCTTTGGATTCAGCTAAGTACTGGTTTGTTTGGAAAAGTCAAATCTCTGTTGTGTTAGATAGCAAGGATAAATATGCGGACTCGTGTGAGGGAAAAGCGGATGAAAATCTTGCAACAGGCAATTACTCACTTGAAGTGATTGTATATTCTCGTGTATCAGGTCGAAGTGATCCAAACCCTGGTGATACTGAAATTGCTCGTAAAAGTTCTTTTATAAATGTAATTCCGATTGTTAGGGTAGAAGGAACCAGTAAGCCGTCTCTCATCTCTTTGCAGCGAACTACGGAAAAGCCAACGAAAAGTGTTGTGCTTTGGGCGGCAATCAGGCGATGTTGCAAAAGTATGTTTAATGATTACAAGGAGTACATTGATAATGAGATTAACATTTCTAAGAAGTCAGATTTTCATAGACATTTTTTTGAAAGTGTTAATGGATATGAACGTCTGAAGAATTTAACAGACATATTCCTTCAGACCAACATACCATTTTCATTTGATATTAATGAGATAAAGGAGGAACTTCAGGGAGTCGTTACAGATGCTGAGATTCATGTTTTTTGTCAAAAGTATTTTAAGGAAGTTGGAAATAACCGTACTCCATATCTACACAACCGTGCAGATGCGCTCAATCTTCCCGAAAGAAGGGATCTGGTTTTTACAAAGAGAGTTGCTAGCATCGCTTTGCAGGAACTCATCTGGTCTTACTGGCATGAGGAGTCCATGCTTGTGCAGGCCATGAACAAAATCAGTCTGCGGTTTCAGAACAAAAGCGGAAATCCGGCAAAAGATCCGCTCCGTCACCTTGATATTGATCCCCTGAGACCGCTGAACAATATTCTCTGGGGATATATTCAGGATGAACCGCACCGGCTGACCATTGCCAGACGTGCCTATGAATACGATCATCATTACGGTATCCGGCTGATGGGCAGGGCAGTGCCCCAAATCCGCTCGGTGGACAGCCGTTCCAAATTCATCGAAGCATTCCATAATCTTTTATACATATGCACACAGTATTACAAGCAGCTTGATGACACCACAATTTATGCGGACGCGTTCCCTCTGCGGAACGCGCTCCGGGAAGTCCATATCCTGCTTGCAGAAGGCGCACACAATCAGTACGGCGACCTTCCCTGGACAGCCCGGAGGGAAATGCTCATACAGCAATGGATTCTGGCGCGGCCGGAGATGCGGGAATTTCTGCGGGGGCGGATTATGGTTCCCTATGAAGAGGAATGGATGGGCACACTGGATGCCATGAAAAAACTGCAGGGATGGAACGATGTGAGCAGCACCCACTTCCACAATCTTGCGATATGGGGGGAACAGATTCTGCTTTCCATCCGCCATGACAACTGGAATGAAAGTGCCCGGATAGCACCGGACGCAGCCAACTGGGCAGCATTCTGGCGGAATGAGATTCAGGGATATATCCATGCCTACCGTTCAGTCACCGGCGCAGATCTGACAATGGCATCCGGTTCAGGCAAAGTGGACGACACCATGCCCTCAGTCCATTTGCAGAGAAGACTGGCAAAAGCAGCCTGAGGCAGGAGCAGGGAATTGACATCCGATTTCACATCTTCCCTGTATCTGGGTATGCGGCATCCTTCACGGTTTTTGCGTCAGTGGAAACAGTTGACCACCGGATTTCCGGATGCCATTGCCACACCAGTAAAAAACAGACATATTGCACAGGCATTCGCCAGTCTGCAGGGATGTGAACAGGGAATTTTTGGGCCTTCCACACTTCATCTTTTTTTTGACCTTTTCGGGATGCTCAAAAATGAACGTGTCGCTGTATATATGGATGCAGAACTTTATCCTGTTGCCAGAATGGGCCTGGAACGTCTGAAAGCCGCAGGAAAACCTGTGCGGAGTTTTCCCCACCGCAATGCCGCTGCCCTGTCGGATTGTCTGAAACAGGATGCCTTTCTTCAGGCACGGCCAGTCGTGGTTACAGACGGTTTCTGCACCCGGTGCGGAAAGGCTGCTCCGGTAAAAGCATATCTTGATCTTGTACGCAGATACCGGGGTATGCTTGTGATAGATGATACCCAGTCTTTGGGAATCCTCGGTCATTCCCCCAGCCCGTCTGCACCTTACGGACATGGAGGCGGAGGCATACTCCGATGGAGCAGTGCAATGGGGCCTGAGATTATTCTGGTCAGTTCTCTTGCAAAGGGATTTGGCGTGCCGCTGGCAATTCTTTCCGGCAGTGCCGGGACTGTCCGGCATTTTATGGAAAACAGTGAAACACGTGTGCATTGCAGCCCGCCATCAGCAGCCGCAGTTCATGCCGCGGAACATGCCCTGGCAGTAAACAGTGAATACGGAGAAATTCTGCGGCAGAGACTTTTGACACGTGTCCGCCATTTCCGCAAACAGATGGCAGCGTCCGGCTGTTTTACGGAAGGGGGACTTTTTCCGGTACAGACACTTTCATCACCGGGATGCACAGATGCGGGAAAAATTTACGGGCAGCTTATGAGGCATGGCGTGAAAACTGTTTTACGCATCAGTCACCGGAGACATGGGCCCCTGATTTGTTTTGTTATTACCGCCCTTCATGGCTTTGACGATATTGACCGGACGGTCAAAATCCTGAAAAATGCTCTTGAAGCGGAATCCATTCACCCCTTGATGTTGGGAGATTTTACATGAAAAATATATTAAAGGATTATCCGGCAGATACGGAATCTGATGAATTGTCTGATTTGATGGCGGAACTGTCTGATTCGGATGATAGTGAACTGTTTGAAACGGAATCTGATGAACTGTCTGATTTGATGGCGGAACTGTCTGATTCGGATGATAGTGAACTGTTTGAATCTGATTTTCTGCTTCCCCGGCAGAACCAGGTTTTCAACCATGAATTCAGGGCAAAGGCATCAGGCAGGAATAAGTCTCAAAACAGAAAGATGCCTCCACCGGGTACGGTCGCGCCGACAGACCGGCCGGACTGGATAGAATGGTCAGAAAGTCCCTACAAAGGGAGCCGAGGCAGGCATACCATTAGCGCAATCATATATCACTACACAGGGGGGCCGAGACTGAATCTCGACAAGGACAGTCATTTCAAAAAGAATGTCGATAAACGTTCGGCGCATTATGTTATCGGAAAAGACGGACGCATTGTTCAGATGGTGCCGGATAACATGCGGGCAAATCATGCGGGCAAAAGCACACTGGCCGGCCGGGAGGGGGTAAACGCACGCAGCATTGGCATTGAGATCGTTAATCTCGGATATCTGTCAAAAGAAGGCAACACTTTTTATTGGAAAACCGGGTCCGGAAAACACAAATACATGGGAACTCAGCCCATATATGCCCGCGGCCGGTACTGGGAACCTTTTACCGGGCCCCAGTATGCCTCGCTGATTCGCCTGACCAGACACCTGACAGCAAAGCATCCCGGCATTGCATACATCACAGGGCATGAGGACATTGCACCGGGCCGGAAACAGGATCCGGGCGGGGCTTTTGACTGGAACCGGATAAGGCAGGGACTGGGAACATCATATCGGGGACATTTGGGACCTTTGAAAAAGAAAACCTCTCACAAAAATGAACTCGAAATTCTCAATGAATGGATACAGGATGAATTTGTTCAGTGAATCAGAAACAGGAGCAGGAGCAGAGGATGTGACATGATAATTGACTGTCATTGCCATGCGGGAAAAGGGGATGGGCTGACCGGTCCCTGGGATACCCATGCCCCTCTGAGACGATATCTGCAAAGGGCAAAGGCTGCGGGTATAGATCGGACTGTTCTCTTTTCGGTTTTTCATTCTGATTATGCACAGGCAAACCGGCAGGTGGCCAGCATAACAGCCGATCATCCGAAACGCTTTTTCGCTTTTGCCTTTGTTCATCCGGAGCGTGACAGGGGACGGATAAGGGAATTGGTCAGGGAATGTGTTGAAAAATATCATTTCTGCGGAATAAAAGTGCATCGGCATGATGGCCGGATTACACGCGAAATATGTGAAGCAGCAAGAACTTTTTCCCTGCCGGTGCTTTACGATCTGATGGGAGAAATATCTGTATTGGAACTGCTTGCAGAGGAATATCAGGATGTTACGTTTATTATTCCTCATCTTGGCAGTTTTGCCGATGACTGGAAATTGCAGATTGCCGTTATTGACCATTTGGTACGGCATCCCAATATCTATGCTGACACTTCGGGGATTCGCCGTTTTGACATATTAGTAGAAGCGGTTCAACGTGCGGGAGCAAAAAAAAATTATTTTCGGATCTGACGGACCGTGGCTGCATCCGGGCCTGGAATTGGCAAAAATCCGTGCATTAGGTCTGAAACCCACGGAAGAGCGCCTCATACTTGGGGGGAATATACTGCGGCTGATCCGGAGAGCCTCAGCACAGAAATAATCAGGTTTTTTCATAATTTTTCTCTGCGTTTCTGTCCAGGCAGAATTTCCTGCGGCAACGGGCCAGTCTTGCCTGCAATGCACGCTCGGTTATGCCCAGTTTGAGCGCTGCCCGCCTTAAACATCCTTTTTCTCCTTTTTCCCTGTCAATGGCAATGTGAACAGCCACATCTTCCGCTGCCCTGCCGATATCCTTGAGTCCGATTCCTTCTGAAACCGCAGCCTGGATACTGTCCCTGAAGTGACTGTTTTTCCATGCCATTGGTGCCAATTCTTTTTCCCCGCGTTCTTCCACGGGTATAAATCCGATTGTAACAGGCCCGGAACCCACATACCGGCACATGATACGGGAAACAAGCTGTTCCAGTTCGCGCACATTTCCATGATATTGGCGGTTCCGCAGGTATTGGCAGACGGTCTCATCCAGAGCAGGCGGATCTTTTCCGTTTACGTGCAGTCTCATAAAATAACGGGCAAGAGGCAGAATATCCTCACGCCGTTCCCGAAGCGGAGGAAGTTTCACCTTCCAGCCCGCGATACGATAATACAAATCATGGCGAAATTTTCCTTTGTCAATATGCTGCAGGAGGTTTCTGTTTGTTGCGGATATGAGCCGGAATTCAGTACTCCGCCATTTGTCATCTCCCAGCCGCTTATAGGTATGCTCCTGTATGACCCGCAACAGGCGTGGCTGCAGATCCGGCGGCAATTCTCCCACTTCATCAAGAAAAAGAGTTCCTTTGTCCGCCAGGGAAAAAGCACCTTCACGCGAGGTATACGCACCTGTAAATGCACCGCGTTCATGCCCGAACAGTTCACTGCCTGACAATTCCGGCACAATGGTGGTACAGTCAAGAACAAGCAGTTTGCCCTTTTCAGGGCGCTGGTCAAGATCGTGAATCAGGCGGGCAATTTTTTCCTTTCCCGTTCCGCTTTCCCCTTCAATCAAAACCGTCATATCCGTAAAACAGGCCACTTCTATGATCTGACGCAGCACAGACTGCCAGACCGGGCTTTCACAGATGAGATTGTTGCGAACAGGGGAGGAATCCATAATCCGGTCAACAATATTCCACCGTTCCAGCCTTGCCGCCACTTCCTCAACCGGGTTGAACAGGCTGTTCCATGAAAGCACATCCGCTGCTCCGGCCTGAAGCATCCTCCATATATCATCATGAGCCAGTATGGACGGAGATAAGGCCACAGCCAGAATTCGCCCGTTGCATACATTGCTTATTTCATACATAAAATCAAGGATATGCTGATTTATTTCATCGAAAAAAAGCAACCCGTGCCCCTCAGTGCTGCCCAAATCAAAATCATGCAGGGCAATACCGGCATTTGAAAACAGGTCACTTATCGAACGGACAAGTGAATTGCTGTCAGCAGTCAGACAATGGAACCATAATGCCATAAAAATTGAATGCAGTTTAATAGTTGCAATTACAATTCGGCTTATCCTGAACGCACAAGGTACGGGTTCCCATCTTTTCAATTTCCATAAAAATGGAAATACTTTTTCGCAAAGCAGATTCTTTTGATATTTTTATAAAATATTGAATTTAACTTTTAAAAGTGAACCATGCCCGCTTTCACTGACTCTCTCGGAAATGAAGATTCAGATCTGTTTCCGATTCAGACCGGAGACTCTGATACCAAATCGCTATTGATTTTATACAATCCGAACATTTTTTTCTGTCTGATTACAGAAAGTTCTTTTTTTGATAAGTATGTTTTCAGCAGCGATTTGGTATGACGGTACGTCTGATCTGCCAACAGAACCAAGTCACTTTTTGTTATCTTGAGGAAGTCGGAATCTTTAAAACCGTCCTGTTTTCAAATTCCTCTGTCGTTGAAAGATGTTTTGCAGGCTCATCATATTTAATGCACGGAATTGCTGAATCAGCACTCAATATCTGATACAAATCTGATTAAATTAATTGTAATCAAAAAAAATATAATGATTCAAATATATAAATAAAAAATCATAAAAAGTCAAGTCATTAATCAGCAATTCCCAAAAAGAGTTCCGAAGTATGGTCTGGCAACACGGCATCTGAACTGTCTCAGCGGCGGTGAACTGCAAAGGGTGTTCATTGCACGGGCTTTGTGTCAGGAACCGGAAATTCTGCTGCTGGATGAACCCACCGCATTTCTGGATCTGGCTCATCAGATTCAGATTATGAATATGCTGGAAAAACTCCCTGTGTCCGTCAATAGTTGAAATGTGAAATATTTTGCTGTGTATTTTAACGTGAGTTCGATGAATTTATCCATATTATTAGTGACATAACCTCAAAAATACTGTAAAATGCTTTTCATG
>CAZHPS010000149.1:0-14074 GCA_964534335.1 uncultured Desulfobacterales bacterium | reverse complement strand
CTTATCTGACAGGGGTTCACAGCGATATGATTAATTTTGGGGAAACCTTTAAGAACATCGGGGATGTTTACCAAAATCTGGGTCAATATGAAAAAGCCCTGTCCTATCTTGAGGCTGCGCTGACCATACACAAAGAAATCGGCAATCGGAGATGGGAAGGGGCAGACCTGACCAACATCGGGAATGTTTACAACGATCTGGGTCAGTATGAAAAGGCCCTGTCCTTTTATGAGACTGCGCTGGCTATCGCCAAAGAAATCGGAGATCGGAGAGGGGAAGGCAAGGCCCTGAGCAACATCGGGGGGATTTACGTGTATCTGGGTCAGTATGAAAAGGCTCTGTCTTATTTGGAGTCTGCACTGGCCATCTTCAAAGAAACCGGAGATCGCAGAGGGGAAGGCAAGGACATGGGCAACATCGGATTGCTTTACAACAATATGGGTCAGTATGAAAAGGCCCTGTCCTTTTATGAGACTGCGCTGGCTATAGCCAAAGAAATCGGAAATCGGCGCGGGGAAGGATCTGACCTGGGCAACATCGGGAATGTTTACAGTGATCTGGGCCAGTATGAAAAGGCCCTGTCTTATTTGGAGTCTGCACTGGTCATCTTCAAAGAAACCGGACATCGCAGAGGGGAAGGCAATGCCCTGAGCAACATCGGATTGGTTTACAACAATCTAGTACATGACCAATTTAGATTTTATGGTATCAATTCCCCTCTTGAGAGGGGCAGGGGTGTGTTTTGGGTGTGCAATTCCGGACACACCCCAGCCCCTCTCAAGAGGGGATTATATAAAATCCAACGTGGTCATGTACTAGGTCAGTATGAAAAGGCTCTGTCCTTTTATGAGGCGGCCCTGGCCATAGCCAAAGAAATCGGAGATCGGCGCGGTGAAGGCAATAATCTGGGCAGCATCGGGAATGTTTACAGCGATCTGGGACAGTATGAAAAGGCCCTGTCCTTTTATGAGGCGGCCCTGGTCATTAAAAAAGAAATCGGAGATCGGAGAGGGGAAGGCACTGACCTGGGCAACATCGGGTTGGTTTACAGCAAGCTGGGTCAGTATGAAAAGGCCCTGTCCTTTTATCAGGCGGCTCTGGCCATAGACAAAGAAATCGGAAATCGGCGCGGGGAAGGCAATACAATGGTGAACATCGGGATTGTTTACCTGAAAGCGGCGGAGGCTCCGGAATACGGGAGGGAAGGCTATACAATGTTGAACATCGGGGTGAACATCGGGATTGTTTACGGCAAACTGGGGCTGTATGAAAAGGCCCTGTCTTATTTGGAGCCGGCACTGGCCATCTTCAAAGAAACCGGAAATCGTAGCGGGGAAGGCGGTAACCTGATCAACATCGGGCTGGTTTATGACAAACTGGGTCAGTATGAAAAGGCCAAAACCGCATTTTCAGAAAGTCTGAAAATCTGTGAGGAAACCGGCAAGCCGGAATCGCTCTGGCGGATTCAGAAGGGATTGGCAGGCACAGAAGTCAAACTGGAAGAAAATGAAGAGGCTGTAAACCATTATGAACAGGCTCTGGATACCATTGAACGGATTCGGGAAGGTCTCACAGACAAAGAAAGCAAATCCTCTTTCATGCAGGACAAACTGTTTGTCTATGACGAATTCATTCAAATTCTCCGCAACCTGCACCCCAAATTCCCGGAACGCGGGTATGACCGCAGATCTCTGGAAATCTTTGAACGCAGACAGGGCCGCATTTTTCTGGAGGAAATGGGACAGAGCGGCGCACGCAACTTCGCGGGAATACCGGACAGCGTGCTGCATCAGGAAACCGAACTTTCCGGAAGGCTTGGGGCTTTGCAGGCAAACCGTGTGAAAGAGGGTTCAAAACCGGAAAAAGACCGGGATATGAAACGCATCCGGGAACTGGAGCAGCAGATGGAATCTGTCAAAGCCGAACAGCAGACATTTCAGGAAAATCTGAAAAAACAATACCCGGAGTATTATGCCCTGAAATATCCCAAACCTGTATCTTTGAAAGATCTGCAGGAAAAAATTCTGCGGCCCGGTGAGATGATGCTGGTGTACAATGTGATGGGAGAAAAAACCTGCCTGTGGGCTGTGGGCAAAAACCATTTTTCCTTTCACACTCTTGGCATCGGTGAAAAAGAAATGACAGAAAAAGTGGAGCAGTACCGCACCTGCTTTATCGGACAGGGCCGGGAACTGCGGGGAGTGGCCGGAGCAGAATCTTATACGGATCAGCCGCCAAAACCGGAAATCCCAGACCTGCACGCTCTTCTTTTTCCGGAACCTGTGAGAGCCGCAGTATCCGGAGCAAAACTGCTGTACATTGTTCCCACCGGAGCCTTGTATCTTCTGCCGTTTGAGGCACTGACCCCCAAGCCCGAAGCTGAAAAACCGCATTATCTGGTTGAGGATCATGCCATTGCGTATCTGTCTTCGGCCTCACTGCTCAAAACCCTGGGGGATGCGCAGGCAGGAAAAAAACAGAGCGCGGAGCATCCGCTGCTGGCCTTTGCTGATCCGATGTACGGCACCGACAGAACCGGATGTATGGAAATCCGGGGAGAATCGGTTCCTGACCTGAGACGGCATGCGCTTGCGGATCGGGCGGGCGGAAAACTCTGCGAGCTTCCGGAAACCGGGGATGAGGTCAAAGCCATAAAAGACATTCTTAAAGCCCCGGATGACACAAATCCGCTGCAGATCAGACACAAGGCTGCGCGCAGCAATGTGTTCCGCCTCAATACAGACGGAAAACTGGATGATTACCGGTATCTGGTTTTTGCCTGTCACGGCATTCTGGCCGGTGAAGTCACCCGGATTGCGCAGCCTTCACTGGTGCTGTCCGACCCTGATCCTGATCCCAAAATGCAGGAAGGCGGTTTTCTGACCATGGCTGACGTGTTCGGTCTGAAACTCAATGCGGATCTGGTCACGCTCTCAGCCTGCAACACAGGCCGGGGCAAAGAGCAGAGAGGCGAGGGCATCATGGGGCTTACCCGTGCCTTCATGTATGCGGGAACTCCGGCTGTTTCTGTTACGCTCTGGTCTGTGGAATCCTATTCCGCCAAAGAACTGAACGTGGGACTTTTCAGAAATCTCAAAGATGGCAAATCCCCGGCACAGGCTCTGCGGGAGATCAAGCTGGGCATGCTTCGCGGGGAAATCAGAAGCAGTCAGGGATCTGACTGGAGAAAACCCCGTTACTGGGCTCCGGCTGTGGTGTTCGGCGCGCAGAATCTGTAATACCGATTCACCATTGATTCTGTACAATACAGAATGCAAACCCGGAGGAGTGCAAAAATTAAGCGGAGCGGTTTTTTGCACACACACAGAACGTCGAAAAAAATTGCCAGTATTGTATAAAATCAATGGCGATTTGGTATTACAGAAAAAAGAGTAAAAAAACAAATCAGAATCCCGGAAGGGATGACATTATCAGCCGATTTGATCCACTACCGATTCCGTTGAACTGGCAAAACTTTTTGAAAAATGGGGAATCATGTATTCTCCCCAGGCATGGAGGGAATAAAGGAATTCTTATGTCCAAAAATACAGTGCATATACTGATGCTTTTGTCGTTTTTTCTGCTTCCGGGATGGGCTGACACATGGGAGGATATTCGCAGGAACGCGGGAGATGTGCGCTCGGTGAGTTCGGATTTTGTGCAGGAAAAGCATATGAAAATTCTGAAAAAACCGCTGATTTCCAAAGGAATTTTCTGTTTTCAGGCTCCGGATTCCCTGCGATGGGAATACCGGGAGCCAATGCAGAGCATCATGCTGAATCACAAAGGAAAAACCAGCCGTTTTGTAAAAGGGAAGGACGGGTTTGTGCAGGAATCGGCACGCGGTGTGCAGGCTATGCAGGTGGTTATGGAGGAAATCAGTCAGTGGATGAAAGGAGAATTCACAGAAAATCCTAATTTTTCAGCCACGCTGGAATCCGGGCCGAAAATCCTGCTCCGACCAAAGGCCGAAGCCTTTTCCAAAATCATTGAACGCATTGAACTTGTGCTTTCCCCGGACAGACCCGGCATCATAGACCATGTCAGCATTTATGAATCCGGGAACTCCTATACAAAAATTATTTTTCAGAACGTCCGCATCAACGAATCCTTTGCTGATGCGCTGTTTCAGGGCATATAATCATGCGATTTCTTCTTCCGCTTTTTCTTATTCTGATTTCCTGCGCGCAACTGCCCAGATTATCTCTTCCTGATTCTTCCCGTGTCTCCGGAATACAGGAACAGTGCAAATCTGTATTTCCGGCCGGAAATATGCGTATGCTCCACAGCATTGAGGCACAAATTCCGGGCCGGGGAACGCAGTTTATGACCGGACTGACTCTGCTTTGTCCAGAAAAAGAACAGTTCCGTTCTGTGATGATGAGCATTGAGGGACTTGTAATCTTTGACGGTTTGTATGACAGGGGGGAAATTTTCATTGCGCGGGGCATTCCCCCATTTGATTCCCCAAATTTCGCCAAAGGTCTGCTTTATGATGTGAGGCTCATGCTTGTGCAGCCGGATCGCGAATGTTTGGAAACCGGACTGCTGGAAGGGAAAATTGCGGTCTGCCGATACGGAGCCGGGGAAGATATTACAACGGATGTGGAGATTCACCCGGATGGAGTCCGTATCATCCGTCAGTATGCGAAAAAAATATTACGCCGCACCATCCGCATTTGGCCCGGTTCCGACCCCGGCATGCCGGAAAAAACAGAACTGGTGTTTCACGGCGCGGTTGGTTATTCCCTGCATCTGAACCTGCTGGAATCAGAAGCGATAAGTACAGATGATTTTCAGGAAATGATGAAAGTGATGATGTAATACCAATTCGCTTTCAAAGTTCGGGGAATGCCTCTTTTTTTTAACCACGAAAAACATGAACAGGACGAAAGGCAGCATTTGACATGCTCATGTTTTGAAAGCGAATTGGTATAATCAATACTTCGGTAATTTTTTTGTTTTTTTATTATTTTAAATTTCAGACAGTTAAAATATGAAGCTACAAATTTTGGAGCTATTTTTCCCTGTATTTTATTTTTTTCAAACTCAGCTTTTGTCCTGAGTTGAAAAATATCAGGGACTTATATTTTAACTGCCTGATTTATCAGGCTGCACAGCAGAAAATATTACCGAACCATTGATAATATGAAATCTGAAAAAATTTTCAGCAAAAAATTTTATTTCCCATCGTTTTTCAGTCTGCCATGAACACGCAAAAACCATGTCCCACGCGGATTGATGCTCAACCGGTTTTCAGATTTCACAGGAAACTTTGGTGATGCCCTGCCAAATTGTAAAAGAGCTGAAAGAACACGGCCCGTCTTCTCGTTTACATCCTGCAGTTTTTGTGATATGGCTATCCGGAAAAGTTTTGTCTTTTCCACCTGCATAACAGGACAGCATATGAAAAAAATTTTATTTTGCCTTTGGATTCTTCTGCTTCCGGCTCTGCTTTATGCGGAAATCTCTCTGGACGGCAGCATCGGCCCGGCCGGACAGATCAGCCTGAAAGGCCCGGATTATCATATCCGGTCTGAATACGGGCACCAGGCCGGAAGCAATCTTTTTCACAGCTTTCTCCGTTTTGGTATTAATGCCGGGGAAAGCGCAACTTTTTCCGGCCCGAATTCAGTGCAGAACATCATCAGCCGCGTAACCGGGGGTGAAATATCCCGGATTGACGGGCTGCTCCGATCCGCTATTCCGGACGCGAATCTGTATTTTCTCAATCCCGCAGGCGTGATGTTCGGAGCAGGCGCGCAACTGGACATTGACGGTTCTTTTCATGTCAGCACCGCAGATTATCTGCGCATGGGAGAAAACGGACGGTTTGACAGCCTTCCCATGCAGGATGAAATCCTGTCCGTTGCTCCGCCGGAAGCATTTGGATTTATGGCTCCGCGTGTTTCTGATAATTTGGCAGAACCATCCATCAGTTTTGAAAATTCCCGGATGGATTTTTCCGGAAAAACCTTTTCTGTTATCGGCGGGGACATCCGCATCACAGACAATTCCGGGCTTACGGTCAATGGCGGACAACTGAACCTTGTCAGCACGGCATCCGCAGGTGAGGTCATCATCGGTTCACAAGGCCCGGAACTGTCCGGTTTCAGCCGGATGGGAAATATTGACATCTCCGGAAGTGCTGAAGGCAGCCCCTCGGAAATTGACGTGCGCTACGGCAGCATTTATATCCGGAGCGGCAGTTTTGTGGTCGACAACAGCGGCATATTTGCGGATATTCCCGATTATGCGGAAGATATTTCCCCGGCTGTTTTTGATATTCACGCGCAGACTGTGGAACTGAAAAACAATACAATTTTTTCCACAGACACCTTTGGACGGCCTGATGGCGCGGATATGAATATCATTGCCTCAGAATCCGTGAATATTTCCGCAGGCAAAATCCGGGTGGGTTCCATCGGTTCCAAAGCATCAGGAGATGCCGGGTCTCTGCAGATTCAGGCTCCGGTCATACAGATGGGAAATGGATCGGAAATCCAGAGTGAATCCAAAGGCAAATCCGCAGGAAATGCAGGAAATGTCAGTCTGGATGCATCGGAAAATCTTTCTGTTTCCAACAGCACCCTGGATACTTATACCACAGGTCTGGGCAATGCCGGAAATGTCAGCATAAACGGCGGTATGGTGACATTTGATACGGGAACACAGATTCGCGCTTATACCGAAGGAAGCGGAAATGCGGGTGAGGTGAGTGTTTCTGCCGCCAGTTCTTTGGATTTGCAGGGAGATGCAACTATCCGCACAGAAACCGGAAGCAGCGGAAATGCCGGAAAGATACTGCTGAACGCTCCGATCATCCTTTTGCAGGACAGGGCTGCGGTTTCATCTTCAGCAGACGCAGCGGAAAATGTTGGAAATGCAGGCATGATTTTCATACAGGCCGGTTCCCTGTTTCTCAGCGGAGAGAGCAGCGTAAAAACAGAAAGCAGCGGCAAAGGCCGGGCCGGTGATATTGAGATTCAGACAGGAACACTTGAAATGAACGGAGCTTCCCTGTCTTCTGCCAGTACTGCGGAAAATGAAGGCGGTGACGCGGGAACCATTACTGTCCGCGCGGAAGATTCCATATTCCTGTCCAATGGCGCATTTCTGAGTACGGACGCTGTGAGCGCAGGCGGCGGCAGGATTGGCATTGACGCTCAGAATACGGTCAGTCTTTCTGAAAGCGAAATGTCTACCAGTGTGCGCAAAGGCTTGGGAAATGGCGGCGATATCCGCATCGGCAAAGAGGAAACCGTAGGCCCGGAGTTTGTCACGCTGAATCACAGCCGGATCAAAGCCAATGCAGACGAAGGGGATGGCGGCGCGATTTTTATCATCACGGACAATTATCTGAAATCCCCGGACAGTGTGGTAGAGGCATCTTCCCGGCGGGGAAATGATGGAACAGTGCGGATTGAATCCCCGGATACGGATATAAGCACAAGCCTCAGAGGGCTGCCTGATAATTATCCGGATGCGTCCCAATGGGTGCAGACGCCCTGCGCGCAGAGATCAGCAGAAAACCTCAGCCGTTTTGTCATGGCCCGGCGGGACGGACTCCCCCTTTCCTTTGATGACTGGCGCCCATCAATTGCGTCCCTTGCGCATCACCATTTTTCCGCACAGCCGAATGGAAACTCTCTGCTGCAACTGCTTGAAAAAGGAGATTTTCCTGCATTGATTATGGAACTGGAAAAAAGGGAAAGGGATCTGCCGGCTTCTGTGATCCTGTCTGCGGCTTACAGCGCGCTGGGATATTACAGCAGGGCAATGTCTCTGCTGAATGATGCGGAAAACAGCGCGGAAAATACGGAAAATCTGTCACACAAAGCAATATTTTACAATGCCTTCGGTGATCTGCATCTGCTGATGGGAGACAGAAAAAAGGGGATAGAATTTATCAAAACCGCTGTGGATACTGCACGGAAAACAGAGGATTCGCTGATGATCACAGGCGTTTTGAATCATCTGGGAATTATGCGTGCAGTAAACAGGGATTATGCAGGAGCAGTATCTGCATGGGAAGAGGCAATCGCCCTTGTCCGAAACTCAGAAGGAGGCGCAAAACTGCAGCCCAGACTGATGATCAATATACTGCGGGCCGGACAGCAGACCGGGAGTCAGGTTTCAGGGATCAAGAATCAGGATATTGAAAATATTCTTGGTATCATAGAGAAGAATCCGGATGACTGGCAGAAAGCTGCGGATTTGATCTCCCTCGGCATTCTCATGCTGAATAATGCAGAAAAGGGTGCTGATCTTCCGGAAAGTGTTTCAGGGATATTCCAAAAGTCAGGGCATATCGGGGAAAGCATAGGAAATCCGCATATTGTATCCTGTGCTTACGGTCTGCGGGGCCAGTATTATACACAGAAAAAACAGTATGCAGAGGCTTTTTCCCTTACCCGGAAAGCAGTGTTTGCTGCAAATCATGGCTGTTATCCGGAAATCCTGTATCAGTGGCAGAGGCAGTTGGGAAAACTGTTCCGTGAGACAGGTGACAGAGATCAGGCCATCCTTGCCTATGAACAGGCTGTGAAAACCCTGCATCCCATACGCACGGATTTTTTCACCGGGCTTCGGGATCAGCGGAACGCATTTGCAGAGAGTGTCAAACCGGTTTATCTGGAAATGGCTTCGCTGTATCTGGAAAAATCAGAACACCCGGCTGAACCTTCTGCAAAGGCACACCTTCTGATCCGTGCCAAAGAAACCGTGGAATCCCTGAAAACAGCCGAAGTTCAGAATTTTTTTCAGGATGAGTGCATAGCAGAAGTGTCTGCCCCGCAGGAGAGCATTTCAGCAGTATCCGGCCGTACCGCGCTGCTTTATCCAATCCTGCTGACAGACCGGCTGGCCCTGCTGCTGGATGTTTCAGAACCGGGACGGCAGAAGATAATCTATATTTCAGTGGATACGAATATCAGTGAGTTCGGCAAAAGCATAAGACGTTTCCGGGAAACTCTGGAAGAGGGAAATGAGGATTTCACAGAGGAGGCAGCCCGACTTTACGACTGGCTGATCCGTCCGGCTGAAGGAGAAATTACTGCACGAAATATTGACACCCTGATTATTTCACCTGACGGCCCTCTGCGTATGATTCCATTTGCGGCTCTTTATGACGGGGACCGGTTTCTGGTGGAAAAATACGCGATTGGCACTGTCCTTTCCGCAGGACTTACTGATGTACGGGAAAGCCCGCGCACAGAAAAACGGATTCTTCTCAATGGTTTGTCCGAGGGAAAAGAGGATTTTTCCCCGCTGCCCCATGTGCGCATGGAACTGGAGAATATTCAAACCCTTGTGAAAGGCAGAATTCTGCTGGATGATACCTTTACCATCGGAAATCTGAAAACAGAACTGGACAGGGAACAGTTTGCCTTTGTCCATATGGCGACTCATGCAGTTTTCGGCAAAAATTACGAAGAAAGTTTCCTGCTGACCCATGATGGCAAACTTTCCATGAATCAAATGGATATGCTTGTTTTTTCTGAAAAATACAAAGGCAATCCTTTGGAACTCCTGACCCTGAGCGCGTGTGAAACTGCGCTGGGGGATGAACGCTCCGCGTTTGGTCTGGCCGGAGTTGCGCTCCGTTCCGGGGCAAAAAGTTCTTTGGGAACCCTGTGGAAAACTGATGACCGGGCCGCATTTCTCACTGTGGAGGAATTTTACCGGCAGATGGCTGTTTCCGGTCAGACAAAGGCAAAGGCATTGCAGAAAGCACAGATTCGGCTCATGCACGATGAAAATTATGCGCATCCGAATTTCTGGTCTCCCTTTCTGCTTATTGGAAACTGGCTGTAAACGTATAGTTTTTAAGATAAAGATTGCTGCCTGAAAACCCTAAGGGTTTTTCGGACAAACATTTTCTGAAAGTCTATAGAACTCTGTCAGCCTTGAATCTGTGATCTGAAAAAACCGGATTTTTCCAGAAAATCCGGTTTTTCTGTACACTTCAACGCATAAAGCTGACAAAGCACTTTTGGTTCCGAAGTCATTGACAGTTAACCATTTAACATTCATCATCAGGCATTCATTATGCAGGAATTTTTGCAGTACCTTTTTTCAGGTCTCACCAACGGCGCGATTTATGCTGTTATAGCGGTGGGTTTTTCCATGCTGTACAACGCCACCGAACTCATCAATTTTGCACACGGTGAATTTGTCATGCTCGGTGCTCTGGGACTGGTCACATTATGGACAGGTTTTCATCTGCCTCTGCCCATGGCCTTTGTCCTGACTGTTGCTGCCGTGTCTCTGGTCGGACTTCTGTTTGAGCGTCTTGCCATCCGCACAGTAAAAAAACCGCATCCCATTGTGCTGGTCATCATCACGGTCGGGGCTTCCATTTTTCTCCGGGGCATTGCCATGATTGCCTGGGGAAAGGACTCGCACAGCGTTCCCTCTTTTTCCGGGCATGAACCTCTGGATATTGCAGGCGCAAGACTTCTGCCACAGAGCATCTGGATTCTGCTGATTACCCTTGGGCTGGTTGCGGGGCTTTGGTTTTTCTATCAGAAAACCCTCACGGGAAAGGCAATGCAGGCAACAGCCATCAGCAAACGGGCCGCGTGGCTTATGGGCATTCCATCGGAAAAAATGGTGCTGCTGGCCTTTGTGATGAGCACAGGACTGGGCGCGGTGGCCGGTATCATCATTGCTCCTATCACCATGTGCGCTTATGATATGGGAACCATGCTCGGTCTCAAAGGATTCTGTGCAGCCATGCTTGGGGGTATCGGCAGCCTGTGGGGTTCCCTGCTTGGAGGATTTCTGCTGGGAGTGCTGGAGGCTTTGGGAGTGGGATTTTTTTCCTCTGCCATAAAAGACGCTATCGCGTTTGTCCTGCTGCTGCTGATTCTGTATTTCCGTCCGGGCGGAATCATCAAATCAGCGGATGTGTCACGGTTTTAATGTTCAGAATCTTTCCGCAAAATTTTTCGGCTTAGTGCTTTGTCAGCTTTGATTTTGTGAATTCAACTGTACATAAAAACCTGATTTTTTGAAAAAATACGGTTGTTTGTCAAATCACATATTCAACGCTAATGAGTTACGCATTTAAATTCTGATACAAAATCATTTTCAAAGTTCTGAGAATGCCTCTTTTTTTAACCATAAAACACACGGACAGCAGAATTTGCTATGCCCATGATTACTTATCCCGAATTTTTGAGCCGTGAATACACATCCGCATCAAAATCAGAGAAATGACCTTTTTTCAGATAATGGTATCCGGCCGCTGCAATCATGGCTGCATTGTCTCCGCAGAGATCAACCGGGGGAATATGCACGGAAAAACCCTTTTTCCCGGCTTCCTCCCTCACCTTTTCCCGCAGACGGGCATTCGCGGCCACGCCCCCCACAATGGCAACACTTCTGCACCCTTTTTCCTCTGCCGCGCTGATGAGTTTGACGGAAAGCACTTCCACCGCAGCCTCCTGAAATCCGGCAGCAATATCTGCAATCTGATCCCGGTATTCATCCGCATGTGTCTGAACATAGCGGCTGACTGCACTTTTCAGTCCGCTGAAACTGAAATCAAAACCGGATTTGTCCAGCCATATACGGGGAAAATGGATTTTTTCCGGATTTCCTGTGTGTGCAAGTCTGCCGATGGCCGCTCCGCCCGGATACCCCAGCCCAAGTATTTTGGAAACCTTGTCAAATGCCTCGCCTGCCGCGTCATCCAGGGTCTGTCCCATGCGTTCAAATCCGGTATGTCCGGTTACATGGTAAATATTGCTGTGACCGCCGGACACCAGCAGCACGGTGAAGGGAAATTCCGGAGGATCAGATGTGAGAAACACGGAATTGACATGGCCTTCCAGATGATCCACGCCCCACCAGGGAATGCCAAGAGTCCAGGCATAGGCTTTGGCAAAGGAAAATCCCACCAGCAGCGCGCCCACAAGTCCGGGTCCCTGTGTCACAGCCACCGCGTCCAAATGCTCTGCTTTTATGCCTGCTTTGGCAAGAGCCTCATCCAAAACCGGCACAATGGCCTCCAGATGTTTGCGCGAGGCCAGTTCCGGAACCACTCCGCCATAACGGTGATGGATTTCAATCTGGGAGGCCACCACAGAAGATAGTATCTGCTTTCCGTCAACTACAACAGCGGCTGCGGTTTCATCACAGGAGGTTTCAATACCGAGAATGATCATAAAATAAATGCCTTTCCGTATATATAAGCAGGCAAACAAAATTTTTCGTGTATTCAAAAAACCGGATTTTTCCAAAAAATCCGGTTTTTCTGAAAATTTTATGCCCGAAAATTTATGGAACCTTACTTAGTTCTTTTGCCAAATTTTGTCCCCTGCGGAAACAGGCAAAAAACCGCTTTGCTTAATTTTTGCACTCCGCCTGCAGAAAACCGCTTTGCTTAAATTTTTGCACTCCGCCTGCAAAAAACCGCTTTGCTTAATTTTTGCACTCCTCTGAAAAATTTTCGATCTGCTGGCAGTTTCATGATATGCCGAGTTTTTTTCTGCGGTAACGGAATGTGGAATACTTTATGTTCAGCAGTTGAGCCGCGCGGGCCTCATTTCCACCGGTTATATCCAGAACAGCCCGAATGTATCTTTTTTCCGTATTTTCCAGAATACAGGGAAGATCAATGCCCTGGGCCGGAATCAGGGAAAAATTTTTTTCTGTGCTGTTTCCGGGGACAGAGAAATTTCCCACCAGTCCCAGATCTTCCACCCCAACCTGTGTTTCACTGCTTACCAGTACCGCTCTTTCCACAGCATTTTTCAGTTCCCGGACATTTCCCTTCCAATGATTTGATTTCAGGACATCAATGGCCTCAGGGGAGAAATCATGTATTTTTTTTCCGAATTTTTCTGAAAACGCCACCAGAAAATGTCTGGCAATCAGCACAATGTCTTCGGGACGTTCATTAAGGGAGGGAACCTCTATTTTCACCACACTGATCCGAAACCAGAGATCAGCCCGGAATGTGCCATTGCCTATCATGGATTCAGGATTTTTGTTCGTGGCCGATACAATGCGGGTGTTTACGCGTATTTCCTTTGTTCCGCCCACTTTGTAAAACAGACCGCCTTCAAGGAAACGCAGGAACCTGGCCTGTGCGTTCAGGCTCAGATCTCCGATTTCATCCAGAAACAGAGTGCCGTTATGGGCCTGTTCGATGAGTCCTTTCTTTCCTGTGACCAGGGCACCGCTGAACGCTCCTTTTTCATAACCGAACAGCTCGCTTTCAATAAGATTTTCAGGAATGGCAGCGCAGTTGATGGAAATCAGGGGACCTTTGAAACGGGGACTTCTGCAATGGATCGCGCTGGCTATCAGTTCCTTGCCCGTGCCGGATTCCCCCAGAATCAGAACAGGAGTATCCGGACTGGCAGCCACCTGCCGGACAAAACGCATGACACTCTGAATTTTGCGGCTCTCACCGATGAAAAAGGGAAGATTTTCCTGCAGGTATTTTTCCTGCAGTTCGCGGATTTCCTTGCGCAGCCGGATGGTTTCAATGGCATTTTCAACCGTGATTTCCAGACTGTCGGGCTGAACCGGTTTGACCACATAATCGTGCGCACCTGCCTTCATTGCGGAAACAACAGTTTCCACCTGATCAAAAGCAGTGATCATAATCACAGCAGTTTCAGGAAAACGCTTTTTCACCTCCTGCAGCACGGCGATGCCGTTCATATCCGGCAGCCCGATATCCAGCAGAAGAAGATCACAGGGTGCTTTTTCCAGGGCATCCAGCACGGAACGTCCTGAAAAAAAAGGCCGGGTCTGATACTGTGCGGCCAGAGTCATGGACAGTCCCTTTGCCAGAGGCACTTCGTCATCAACCACATATATGGAATAATCAGACACTGTTTTTTTTCCTCATGCCGGTTTATATATAATGCCAATTAAGGGTCAAAAACTCCGGAATCATTAAAAACAGGATATTGCAAAAGCAAACCTGCTGAACCTGTTTTGTAACTGTCTGTTTTTACGTTGCCGGATTCAACCCTTAATTCGCATTGAAAATCTATAAAGTAACCTTCCATAAATTTTCGGGTATAAAATTTATGGAACCGTCCTTAATAAA
>CAZHPS010000148.1:0-14098 GCA_964534335.1 uncultured Desulfobacterales bacterium | reverse complement strand
GCGGTCTGGGCAATGGGATGGACCCAGACATGGGAAGCCCGAACCTGGGACTGGCGGGTTCAGCTTCTGGCAAAAAAGAGTGAATTCACGGATCAGATCTGCCTGATTCTGGTGGATCAGAACAGTCTGGACTGGGGAACCGGTGAAAACGGATGGTCATGGCCCTGGCCCCGTGAAGTGTATGGCGTAATCAGTGATTACTGCAAACGTCAGGGAGCCAGAATGCTGGCTGTGGATGTGCTGTTTACCGAACCTTCCCCTTTTGGTGAGGCTGATGATGAACGGCTGGGAAAAGCAATGTCTGATTATGGCAGGGTCATCTCTGCCATGTTTCTGGGGGAAAAGACCGGCAGCGAACAGAAATGGCCGGAATATCTTCCCCCGCCGGAGGTGCAGGTTGCGGAATTTGAGCAGTGGATAAAGGAAAACAGAGATGCGCAGATGATCTTTTCCCATGCCTCATTTCCCATTCCCGAAGTTTCCCGCAATTCCCGGACCCTGTGCAATGTGCATCTCAATCCTGACCCGGACGGCGTTTACCGGCGGGCCGGTCTTTTTTCAGTTTTTGACGGAAAACATGTTCCTTCTCTGGGCATTGCCGCATTTCTGGCAGACAGCACTGTAAAAGAGGCACGTATAAAAAAAGGCATGCTCAGCATCGGGGATTATGACATTCCTCTGGATCATAAGGGAAATGCGATTCTGCATTACCGGGGGCCGTCAGGTACGCACAGATCTTACAGTGCAGCCGCTGTTCTCCAGTCTGAACTCCGCCTGATTTCCGGTGAAAAACCTGTGATTGCAGATGAAAACGCATTTAAAGACAAATATGTGTTTCTGGGCTTTTCCGCACCAGGCCTGTATGATTTGCGCTCATCTCCTGTGGGCGGAGTCTATCCTGGCGTGGAAATCCATGCCACCATGCTCGACAATCTTCTTGCCAGGGATTTTATCCGGGATACGCCTGCATGGGCCGCAGTGCTGATGATTCTGGGAATTTCCCTTGCCTGTGCTTTGTCTGCCTCCCTTCTCACCGAACCGCTGATCATTGTGGGCATTTCCCTGCTTTTCATTTGCATCCCGCCCCTGATGGCCCTCAGTTCCTATGCCAGCGGCATATGGTTTCCCTTTGTGGTGTGTGAACTGGCTGTAATCAGCACCATTTTTCTGAGCCTGGCCCTTAAATATGCAACTGAGGGAAGGCAGAAACGCTTTATCAAACTTGCCTTCGGGCAGTATCTCAGTCCTGCTGTCATCGAACAGATCATTGCCGATCCGGACAAACTGCGGCTTGGAGGAGAGCGCAGGGAACTTTCCATTTTTTTTTCGGATCTGGAATCCTTTACATCCATTTCCGAAAAACTGGATCCTGAAGCACTGGTGGCTCTTCTCAATGAATACCTGTCTGCCATGACTGATATTATCATTGAAGAGGATGGTACAGTGGACAAGTATGAGGGGGATGCCATTATTGCCTTCTGGAACGCTCCTTTGGAAGTGCCGGATCATGCTGTGAAATGTGTAAAGGCTGCGCTGCGGTGTCAGGCCAGACTTGCCCAGATGCGGCCTGCTTTTTTTCAGCGCATTGGCAGGGAACTGAATATGCGCATCGGCATAAACACAGGATATGCAGTGGCCGGAAATCTGGGATCACAAACCAAATTTGACTATACCATCATCGGAGACGCTGTCAATCTGGCAGCGCGGCTGGAAGGGGCGAATAAAGAGTTTGGAACCTATACCATGATTTCAGGAAATACAAGGAATGCACTGGGGGAAAGTTTCGGTTTCCGGGAGATAGCCCGGCTTGGAGTTGTGGGAAAACTGGAACCGGTAACAGTGTTTGAGCCCATGTATCTCAGGGAATATGACATACGCAAAGAAATTTTCAGAACATTTGCCCAAGCCAGAGATCTGTATTATCAGGGCAATTTTTCTGTGGCAGCGGGCTGTTTTGCAGAAATCGCCAGATTTGATACCGTAGCGGCCGCATATGAAAAAAAATGCAGGGAGATGATGGAAAAGCCCCCGGAAAACTGGAACGGGGTCTGGGTAATGACAAAGAAATAACTGCACTGAAAATCCCCCTTTGAAAAATCAGGGCTGTTAAGTTCTTTAAAAAATCCCCTCTTGAGAGGGGCAGGGGTGTGTTTTGGGTGTGTGCAATTCCGGACACACCCCCCTTTATCCCCTCTCAAGAGGGGAATGAGAACTTAACAGCCCTGCTTTGAAAAAGGGGGATTTGACAAACCGGAGGTTTTATCCCCGGTTTTTTATTATCACAAATTCAGCAGAGGATTCAGGCCGAACCATACCCCGTCTTTGTCCTGATATTCAAACACAAATTGACTGCGCGCCAGAGATTCGTATTCCCTTTCTCCGGCCACAGACGGATTTTCCATCACTTTCCGCACCAGATCTTTTTCATGCTGTTCCATTTTTCGCATAAGCTCATCCCGCTGTTCCCGCAGCACTTCTTCCAGAGTATTTGGGGAAAAGGGCGGATCATTTTTCTGCAGGCAGGTGAAAAGCAGACGCATGAGACTGCCCAGACTGCCGCCGCTCATGCGGCATACGGTTTCCAGCATTTCCGGTTTTTCAAATAAAGCGTCAGCCATTTTTATGCGTTCCGACTCATCCGCATCCGGAAAAGCCCTTTTCATAACTGTCTGTTTCAGCAGATCCAAACCTTTTTCATAAATTTCCCCGTTTCTGAACAGAACCGGAACCATTGACAGGACTTTGGGTTTGACACTGAAATGCTGTTTCAGCTTTTCTGATTCATTGGAATACATCAGGCTCATGGGAACAGTGAAGACTGTATGGCAGGCCAAATTTTTCAGCAATTCCATTATCTCAGGTGCATTCTGCCCCTGTTTCAGAGTATTGCCGGTATGGTCCAAACCATCCGCGATCACCGCCAGCCCTGCTTTTCCCTTTTCTTTCAGTTTCTGCTCCGCTATGGCAAAAATTTCTTTGTTGAGGCAGTCAATGAGTCTGACTGTTCCTGATTCAGTACAATCCGGTTTATCTGCGTCCGGCAAATCAGACAATTCAGAATGAAGATGAATTCCCTTTTCTGCCAGGCTTTGGCTTACCTTCCGGGCAATGCTCCGCAGCAAATCAGTGATACATCCTGCATCAGCGATGCTGCCGGATTCAACATAAACCGAATGATAATTGTCATCCTCCAGTTCTTTTTTCACGCGCAGCAGTTCCGTGGATTTGCCGCACCCGCGATGACCCGCGAAAAACTGGGCACCGGGTTTGTCTGAAAGGGCAATGGTGCGTTTGAGTTCCCGGATCAGACTGCCGGAACGCACAGATGAGAAATCCGTATAGTATTTCTGATCTTCCTCTTTGGAAATATCCAGAGTGTAAGCAGGATTGCAGACCCGGAAAAAGCGTTTCAGATCAATTGCGGATTTCCGGGATATTTTTTTCGGTGCTGAAGCCGCTTTGCATGGTTCCAGATGTTTTTTCAGAAAATCCTCCAGTTCTTTGAGGGAAATGCTGTAAAAATGATTGCAGTGGGGGATGATTTCCAGAACCGCATCCGGATTGCACCGGGTTAGCATATTTCGCACATTTTCCACAGACGCGAATTCATCCCGGTCTCCGCAGACAGCAAGGCAGGGACAGGGGATTGCGGGCACATTTTCAAAACTCAGAAGATCCACAGGCGGCGAGACCATGAGCATACGGTGAATTTTTTCAGATTTACAGTCAATATGGGCATTGACCCATGCCCCAAAGGAATATCCTGCCAGTTCCACCTCTTTTACGCCCTGTGCATACAGATACGCTATGGCAGCCCGCACATCTGTCTGCTCTCCCATGCCTTTATCATCATGCACTCCTTTGCTTGAGCCCACTCCCCTGAAGTTGAACCGCAGGGTTGTATATCCTTTTTTCCGGTACTCATCCAGAATGACCTTTACCACAAAATTGTCCATATCTCCGCCGTACAGAGGATGGGGATGAGTAATGATGACACCTCTGTCTGCCGTGCTGCGATCCAAAAGCCCTTCCAGACGGTATGGCCCGGAATGAAACCGGATTCTTTCTTCCATGATATTTTACTGCTCCTTGTGATTGATGAAAAAATTGCTTATTTGAACTCATGCTCACTGAACACATTTGCCTGAAAGGTGAAAAACCGTGTATCCTCTTTCCATGCGTCTGATTCCAGCCCGGCTTTTTGACAGAGATGCTCCAGCATCTGATCCCGGTTCCATCCCTGTTCCGGAGCCACCTGGGGCAGAAAAACAGCAGAGCGTCCATCTTTGCGGATCAGAACCCCGTCCCGGCCCACAAGAATCTGCTCCGGACCGGTCACTTCCCGGAACGGTGTCAGCACTGATATTTCAATTTCACACTGGGGCAGTTCCGGGGCTGCAAGGGGTCTGAACCTTCTGTCCTGAAAAGCCGCGTTCAGAGCCATTTCCCCCACCACCTGACAAAGGGGACGGTCTTCAGCCATATGACCGATGCATCCCCGCAGATCCCCATGTTTTTTCAGAGTTACAAACGCTCCCTGTTTATACCACAGTTGCCTGTCAAATCCCCGCGCCAGTGGCACAGTTTCCGAATCCAGATACTGTGCAATGGTTTTCCGGGCAAAGTTCAGCAGAGATTTTTTTTGTGCATCATTGAGATCTGCGGGTTTGTCTGATTCCTGCACAAAAGGCTCCGGTATCTGGCCGGTGCAATGTTCCGAAGCAGTAAACATGAGTGCCCCGTATCCCACCACCCGATCCCGGTTCCCTACGGACGCGTCACCGGAATTTGCATAACTGATGATTCTGCCGCAGTTTGCTCCCAAAGCTTTGGCCGCTGACATAGCCGCCATGATGGGAGCCTGACCGCACGCGCAGGTGGAAAGATTGGAAATTCCTTTTTTTTCCTGCTTCCGGATAATTTCATTCAGACTGGCAGGATTCATGGAAATCATGGCTTCCAGGGTATTCCGATCTGTGGTGACTGCATCTTCATATGCCGGATAATGTGACAGATCCGTGCTGGACACGATGAGCGCGCTGCGGGTGCGGATCACCTCTGCCAGTTTTTTGCCAAAATCCTCACATGTTTCCGGATCATCGGTTCCCACAATGGCCGGAAGAATTTTCGCTCCCGGAAAAAGCGTCTGCACAAAGGGAATCATCACTTCAACAGAATGCTCTTTTTCATGTGCGGCTTTGTGAAAGGAAATATCGCCTCCCCCGTCCATAAGTGCGGCTGCGGCTTTTTCATCAATTTCAGCCACTCCCAGCGGCGTCCGGTATCCGCCTGCGGGATAAACAGAAATCCCCTGAAATCCGGGTGCAGAATGGTTGGTTCCCAGAAGCACAATCAGGTCATATTTGTGATCTGCGGCCTGTCTGAATGCGTCCGCGCAGATCTGGCCGGAATAAATATAACCGGCATGGGGCGCCGCAATCGCAATGGGACGTTCGCCTTTTGCCGGAACAGCCTCATCCAGGAAATGCCGAATTGCGCTGGATAATTTTTCCGGGTCAGAGGGATAAAAACGCCCTGAAACCGCAGGCTCCCGTATATCTGCGGCAGTCGTCTCTGCCGATGTCAGCACTGCTGAAAGAAAAACAGTCAGCATGATTGCAATGAACAAAAAATGATGATGTTTCATTTCAGACCTCCGTTTTTATGGTTGATTTGTTTTTCATTTTTTTTCTATAATAATTTCAATCCTTGCGGATTTTTCCGGCACTGGTGTCAGGCTCAGATCAATGGATTTGACCCACTCCCCGGAATCCTTTGCGCCATGAAGCAGCGACAGGTTAAGTTGTCTTTTGTTCAGTTTGTGTTGCCGATTTTTTGGATATATTAACATTGTCAATTGTTTTCATAAGCAAATCTGTTGCCTTATCTTTCAGGCTAAAGTTGGTGTTTTGCAAAAACTCATCAGTATATTCGTTTATGTTATCAACTTTCCAGACAGGCGTTTCCGGGTTTTCAACAAGCAGTATGCCTTTTTCATCTTCATAATGGCTTATCTCACCTGCCCATAAAACCACAGGATTGATCCATTTGACTGCAATATCATTTTCAGAGAAAAACTCTTTAAGATTTACAGCATTGCGGCGGGCCTGCTTTCCCGGATTGACAGAAAGATTATACCATCCGAATCTGCCTTTTTTCTGCCATTTGTCCCCGATATTTCTTATCTTCCCTGTGTAAGCCTTTACTTCAAAAACCCATATGCCGCCGGGGCCGATTAATACCAGATCAATATCTCCCATTTTTTTGTTCGGAAATACAAAATTTCTGAACAAAACCCAGCGTCCGTCCAAAGAAGACCTTATCGCTTCAACAGCTTTTTCTTCACCCCACCTGCCAACTTTATAATTTACAGATTTATTTAAGTATCTATCTGAAAAATAAGCAAATAATATTAAAAATATAGAATAAAAAAATAATCCTATCCAGTTCCAGCTTATTTTAACAGTTAAAAGTCCGAAGAAACATCCAATCATTGTAACTATAGTAAATATTGAGAACATCAACATAATACCAACCAGTAATCCTGAAAACATAACAGATACTCTTTCCTGCCATTCAGAATAATGACTGCATGGAACAATTTTCAGTGCAGGCGGTAAATTATTTGGTTCAATTTTAAGAAGATGGGAAAGAAGAACGGTTTTGGCAGCATTGCGGACAGTTTCATTGTACGCATTCTCTGAAGCCCATGCCAGATCACGCAGTTGAATGGTTTTGCTGTCAAATGCTTCCCCAATGGGAAGGTTTATACTTTTAAATGACCACATTACCGATCTGGCCTGAATCAGGGTCATTCCGGTGGATTGAATAACTTTTTTAATCAGTTCATCATGCTGAATATCCTCTTCAGGCAATTGTTTTCTTACAGTTGTTATTGCCCTCTGAGCCATTTCATTTTCAGGCTGAAGTCTGAATGCCAGATCAGCAGAAGCAAACGCTTCATGAGGATTTTCTGTCAGTTTTGCATACCACAGCAAAGCATTTCTTTTAAGCAGATATTCTTTGTAACAGGCAAGACTTTCCTGCTTATTTTCCTGTTTTCTCAAAGCTTCCGCTTTTACCAGCAAATCTTCATTATTCTTCATAGTGATATTCCTGCAATGTCCGGTTTGATTTACGGGGCAGTCGCCCGGTAACATACAGAATTTCATAAAATGTCTGTCTGAAAAACCCCAAGTGTTTTTGAAAACTCCCGGGGTTTCATACCAAATCGCTTTCAAAGTTCAGGAATGCCTCTTTTTTTTAACCACGAAAAACACGAAAAGCACAAAAAAACAGCATTTGGCATGCTCATATTTTGAAAGCGGATTTGTATCAGATGAAAATCTGTCTGCAAATGACAGATACTGCACATTTCAGACGTCCAGAATAACTTCTGCCTCCCAGCCCTTTTCCTTTTTTTCCACTGTCAGACGGTGATAGGTCACAGCCTTGATTTCATCCCGGATCACATGCTTTTGGGGATCATAAAAATCCCCGCTTACCTGTGCGGTCAGCTCATATTCTGAAACTGCGGAAACCTCTGCATCCAGTACAAGAAATTCCCTGCCTGTCCACAGATACAGCAGTTCCCGCAGCCAGTTGAACATGAGATCAGGCCAGTCCTCACCGGCCGCATGGATTTCAAACCGTTCCGCGCCTGCCAGCCGCTCCCTTTCCGTAAGCAGATCGGAAAGAGCAAAAGCGGCATTGGCAAACAAATCTTTTGGATTGTCTCCGAATATCCGCAGACCGAAATCCGCAGTGTGGTCGGTGAGGAGATATTTCATGGCTGTATATCCTGCGCTGCAATATAGCTTTTGGCATCCCCCAGCACAGAGGAAGTTTTGGCAACAACGGAAAACACCAGCTCCTTTTTTCCGTCACCGTCTGTATCCCCGACAGCATAATCACTGAGATAACCGGAGATCTGCCGGGTCATCCATTTGGGATAAAGACCGAAACTGTCCCAGGCCAGGCATTCTATCTGTCCGCCGTTGAACAGGCGCAGCCGGGCAAAGAGTTTGCGGGCAGCATCTTTGCCCCGGTTGACAAGCACCTCATTTTTCCCGTCATTGTCAATATCTGTGATCAGAATCCGCTGGGGCAGGTAAAAATGATCCTGTTCCTTATGTGCGCCGATGGAGGCTGCTCCTTCCATGGGATATTCCAGAAAAATAGCGCTTCCGCCATAGGGTTCAGGGCTTTTCCAGTCATCTTTTCCCTCGGGGTCAGCTACCCTGAGATAGGTGTCATCAGTGAAACTCACAGTCACATCATGCCCTGTGTTTGTCACATCTCCGTAGTTGAAGGCAAACACATTCACTTTGCCCGGCAGTGCCTGCACACCTGCTTCTGTGTACTGACTGCCGTCCCATCTCAGTTCCTCCACGCCTGCAAGGAAAATTTTGTTCACCCCGCGCTGCTGTCCCATGAGCATAGGGCTCCGTTTGGGAACATCAATCACCCGGAAATACCATCGGGCATCGCTGACGGTTTTACTGAAACGGGTTCCGTCCCATTCCAGAACAAAGGATCGCAGGGTTTTGCTGTCTCTGTTCAGATTGCTGACAAAAATCTCGGATTTGCCGTTTCCGTTGATATCAGCCGCATCCACGCTGATCAGACTGTCGCGGGAATCTCCTTCGATCTCCGCAATTTTGATGAAACCGTCTTTGCTGCGTCTGTACACATACACATTTTTTTCATCAATAAAAGACAGTTCTGTCCTGCCGTCTCCGTCTGTGTCGCCCAGAGCCAGACCGATGATAGCTGTTTTGAAATTTCTGCTTTTCCACACAGCACCCAGTTGCGCGGCAGCCTCGCCTAGTCCTGCGGCAGGTCTGGAGCCTTCCTCAGCCTCAATTTTTCCGGTCCACAGGGAATCCGGATGTTTGCGGCTCTCCTCTGTGACATCCGTTTCTTTCCCTGCCTCGGGATTTGCGGCTTTCTGCTCTCCGAACAGTGTATCATTCACCCGGCTTGCAAATCTGTCAATATGGGATATCACATCCCCGCTTTCCCCGCTTTCATTAAAGTTCAGTTTTGTCCGGCCCTGGGATACATCCAGCAGCCGGGCATCTGTGCTGATCCTTTCCCCGATTGCCGTAAGACTTCCGAACACCACATAACTGGCTCCATACTGTTTTCCCAGGGAGGCAAGGTTTTTTTCCTCCATCCCGGAAATTCCTTCCGCAGCCTTCAGAGAAATTTCACTGCCCAGAGGAATCATTTCCCCTTCCCGTGTGAGCCGGGTGGTCAGCATGTCCTGAATCCCGTTTTTCAGAAAGGAAAGATCCTTTTCCGAATGAATCTGAAAAGGAAGAATCAGCACTTTGTATGCCTCTTTTCCAGCCGCGGGACTGCAGAAAACTGCCAGAAGCAGAAATATGGTACGGATAATGGTAATCTGTTTTTTTCTCAATTGTTTTTTCTCCTGTTAAGGTTATTCTTTTATGAAAGTCTTATGGATCTGCAAAGCAGAAGCCTTAAAACAGAAGACTTTCATCCCTGTCTTCGGCCATATGTACATGGCCGTTTATAATGAATACAATTTTCCGGATCTGCGAAACAGCAGTGCCGGAGTCTGTGCATAATAGAGAAATGAATAAAATGTGTCAATTGCAAAGCGATTTCTTTTCAGATCCAAAGGCCGGTCTGAAAAAAAACGGCAAAACAATATTTATCCTTTGAATCCTGTTTAAAATATGATATACGGCAAAATAAATGGATAAAATCAAATTTCCATTTTTTTGCCTATGCTTAAGCAGGCCGGGAAGGTGCAGGTTTTCGGAAAATGGTTTACAAAACACGGGCAGAAAACTGCGGTGCATTCGGAATATCTTCCCGGACAGGACAATGCTGTAAAACAAAACAGTAAGGAGGGTGACATGTCGATCAAAGTGCTTATCAAAAGAAAAGTGGCGGAAAACAGGGAAAAGGAACTGGGGGTTCTTCTCAGGCAGCTCAGAAGTATGACCATGAACCGTCCCGGTTATATCTCCGGTGAGACCCTGAAGCGTTTTGACAAACCCGGAGAAAATCTGGTCATCAGCTCATGGCAGTCCCCCAATGACTGGCGGGAATGGATGCTCACCAAAGAACGTGCAGAGATTCAGGACAGAATTGATGAACTTCTGGGCGTGAAAACAGAATACGAAATATACGAGTACTGAGAGACAGATTTTGTGAAATAAAATCAGGGTGCAGGTTTTTTGCCGGATTCTGCTGATACAGGGAAAAAAATCTTCTGATGGTGTCAGGCAGGTAAAAAGCAGAATCTGTTTCCATGCAGATGGGATAAAATCTGAAAAACCTGCATCCTGATGATCCGGTGTTCTTTCCTATGGAGGGAAATAATACCGGTTCGCCATTGACTTTATACAATCAGCAACTGATCCGGAGGAGTGCATAAATTAAGCGGAGCGGTTTTCTGCACACGCGGAAAAAACTGACGGTACTGTATCAAATCAATGGGGAATTGGTATAAGGTTCAGTCAGAAGACATGTCTTCCGGGGAAAAAAAGGTGATACGGTTGCGTCCGCTCTGCTTGGACGAGAACATTGCCATATCTGCGCGTTTGACAAAAGATTCCATGTCTTCTTCCGGACAGTATTCGGCCACACCGATACTCATGGTAATGTTTGTTTCTTTGCCGGGTTCAGGAACAAATTTTTCAGCACTTATGGCATCCGCAATTCTCCGGGCCGCATTCCTGGCCTCTTCTCCGCCTGTTTCCGGCAGAATGATCGTAAATTCCTCTCCTCCGTAGCGGTAAGCAGAATCCAGCCTGCGGAGAGTCCGGCGTATGGTCTGCCCCAGATTTGACAGCACATCGTTTCCGGCCAGATGTCCGTAGGTGTCATTATAGGATTTGAAATAATCTATATCCAGAAGAAGAAGGGACAGAGGATGCTGATACCGGATGCAGCGATCTATTTCCTGGCGCAACTGTTTGTAAAAATGCCGGGCATTGTACAGACTGGTCAGATCATCGGTAATGGCCAGCTTTTGCAGTTCCTCTTTCAGATACCGTTCTCTCAGAACCCGTTTGAGCCGCAGCAGCAGTTCCTCAAAGCGCACAGGTTTGAAAACAAAATCGCTGGCTCCCTTGTTGATGACCTCCTCATAGGAATAATCCCCGCTGTATCCGGTCATTACAATGATTTCGGAGTTGTATTTCTGCCGGATCATCTCAGTCAGTTCCAGCCCGTCCATCCCCGGCATCATAATATCGGTGATCACGACATCCATGGACCTGTTTCTGAGTTTTTCAAGGGCTTCCTCTCCGCTGTCTGCCATATGGGAATTATACCCCAGGGTTTGCATAAATTCGTTCATCAGATACCTTACCGTGACATCATCGTCAACGATCAGGATATGGATATCGTTATTGGACAAATCCTGCGATACCTCAAAATGATTTTTTATGTTCATAATATCTGCATCCGACTGCATCAGGGTTGACATACCCGGCATCAATCTGATAATAGTAAGGTTTATTTTTTAACAATTTTTTAGTATAGATGGAATATTGTTTTGTGTCAACTCAGTTTTGACTGTCCGGGAATCCCTTTTTACTATTTTAACGGATGTATCAGAAACACTATATGGAAAATATCCGAAATTTCAGTATTATCGCACATATTGACCACGGCAAATCCACCCTGTCCGACCGGCTGATTCAGGCGGCAAAGATCATATCTGACCGGGATTTTCATGATCAGATTCTTGATAACATGGATATTGAGCGGGAACGGGGCATCACCATCAAAAGCCAGACTGTCTGCCTTCCCTACACAGCAAAGGACGGGAAACAGTACTGGCTCAACCTCATTGACACACCGGGACATGTGGATTTCAGCTATGAGGTCTCCCGCGCTCTGGCCTCGTGCGAAGGAGCCTTTCTGCTAATTGATGCCAGTCAGGGAGTGGAGGCCCAGACACTGGCCAATCTTTATCTGGCCCTGGATCACAATCTGGAAGTGATCCCTGTGATCAACAAGATTGATCTGCCTTCCGCGGATATTGAAAGGACAAGGGAGCAGATCTCCGAGGATCTGGGACTGGACCCGGAAACCGCAATTCTGGCCTCGGCCAAGATGGGAACCGGGATTGATCAGGTGCTGGAAGGCGCCATCCGTCTGCCCCCGCCAAAGGGTGACCCGGACGCGCCCCTGAAAGCACTGATCTTTGACTCCCATTATGATCCCTTCCGGGGAACTGTCGTGCATTTCCGGATTTTTGACGGCAAAATCCGGACCGGAGACATTATCAAATTCATGTCCAATGATGCCGCGTACAAAGTGGAAGAGGTGGGAATATTCCAGATTGTCCGGGTTCCGCAGAAGGAACTGTCTGCCGGACAGGTGGGATATATGATAGCGGGAATCAAAACCGTGAGTGACACCAAATGCGGTGATACCATCACCCACAAATCCCGGCCCTGCGCGGAGCCCCAGTCCGGTTTCCGGGATACCAAACCTGTGGTGTTTTCCTCCATTTATCCGGTGGCCTCGGATGAATATGAAGACCTGGCTGTGGCTATTGAAAAACTCAAACTCAACGATTCTTCCCTTATTTACGAGAAGGATTCCTCGGTGGCTCTGGGTTTCGGTTTCCGGTGCGGATTTCTGGGACTGCTTCACCTGGATGTGGTGCAGGAAAGATTGGAACGGGAATACGATCTGTCCCTGATTCTGACTGCGCCCTCGGTTCGTTACGAGATTGTCATGAATGACGGCCAGACGCAAATTATTGACAACCCCTCCCTGTATCCTGATCCGACCCGGATTCAGATCACGCGTGAACCCTTTATCCGCGCTGCCATTATTGTGCCGGACAGATATATGGGCGCGGTCATGACCCTGTGTCTGGAGCGCCGGGGCATCAGCAAAAACTACCAGTATCTCACCAGCAACCGGCTGGAGATGATTTTCGAGCTGCCCTTAGCCGAGATTGTTTATGATTTTTATGACAGACTCAAATCCGTGACCCAGGGATACGGTTCCTTTGATTATGAAATAACCGATTACCGGGAAACTGATCTGGTTAAGCTGGATATTCTCATCAACGGAGAAAAAGTGGATGCCCTGTCCCAGCTTGTGCATCGGGATCGGGCAGTGGAGCGGGGAAGAATCGCGTGCGACAAACTCAAAGAGGAAATTCCCCGGCAGATGTTCAAGATTGCGATTCAGGGAGCCATTGGCGCAAAGATCATCTCCCGCTCCACCATATCGCCTTTCCGCAAGGATGTAACTGCAAAATGTTACGGCGGTGACATCAGCCGGAAACGCAAGCTTCTGGAAAAGCAGAAAAAAGGAAAAAAACGCATGAAAATGGTGGGTCAGGTCATGATTCCCCAGTCAGCGTTTCTGGCAGTGCTGAAAACAGACAATGAATAGGAGAAATGATGATGGGGATGACCATAACAGAAAAAATTCTCGCGGCCCACGCGGGTATGGACAAAGTTGTACCCGGTGATCTGATCAATGCCAAAGTGGACATCGCGCTGGGCAATGATATTACCGCTCCCATTGCCATCCGGGAGTTCAGGGACAGCGGAGCGAAAAAGGTTTTTGACAGAGACCGGGTGATTCTGGTTCCGGATCATTTTGTGCCGAACAAGGACATCGCCTCAGCCATGCAGGCCAAACAGTTGCGGGAATTTGCAAAGGAACAGAATCTGACCTGGTTTTTCGACGCGGGGGAAATGGGTGTGGAGCATTCCCTTTTGCCGGAAAAAGGACTGGTGCTGCCCGGTGATCTGGTTATCGGAGCAGACAGTCATACCTGCACTTACGGCGGACTCGGAGCCTTTTCCACCGGCATCGGCAGCACGGATCTGGCCGCAGCCATGATTACGGGCGAAGTCTGGCTTAAAGTTCCTGAAAGCATTAAATTTATCTATAAAGGTTCGCTCAATCCCTGGGTTGAGGGAAAAGATCTGATCCTTTATACTATTGGTGACATCGGCGTGGACGGTGCGCTTTACATGGCTATGGAATTCACCGGGCCGGTGATTGAAAAAATGGGCATGGCAGGCCGTCTGACTATGGCAAATATGGCAATTGAGGCAGGCGGAAAAAACGGCATCAT
>CAZHPS010000147.1:0-14138 GCA_964534335.1 uncultured Desulfobacterales bacterium | reverse complement strand
AGGAAATAATTCACCTTATTGTATAAATTCAATAGAGAATCGGTATAATACCAAACCGCTTTCAGAGATTGGGAAATGCCTGTATTTTTTCAGCCACGAAATACACGAATAAACACGAAAAAATTATCTGAAAGCGGAGCCGTATAAGCAGGCAAACGAAATTTTTCGTGTATTCAAAAAACCGGATTTTTCGGAAAAATCCGGTTTTTCTGAAAATTTTATACCCCAAAATTTATGCTGACTTACTTATAAAGGGTTCTCATTAAGCATAAGCCGCCCTTTTTTAGCCTTGATTATTCTGCGGGAATATGGCAAGGTTGCTCTCATCATCACAGAAAAACAGACTGAACTGAATCAGGAGCCGGAAATTCTGTCCTGTCTGCAAATCGAACATCTAATTAAATTTATTGTGAAAAACAGATTGGGGAAATTGATGAGAAGTAAAATGGCAATTACCTGAAAATATAAATAAAAATTACAGTCATATTTTTGCGGTGTTTTGCTGGGCAACCTGCTCAGCAGCGCCTGTACGGACAATGAAATTTATCAGATCTGGTCAGATATGATCTGAAAAACAGAATTCATCATTCAACATTCATCATTAACCATTAACCATTAAGGACAGCAAATGTCATCAGAACTTCATCTTCGTGAATTTGGCCGCCAGATCTGTGCAGTTGCGGCAGGAAAATTTCTTTCCCGTGCGGAAACTTGCGAGGCATACCGCCAGATTATTATGAATGAACAGCCGGAACTGCAGCAGGGAGCCTTTCTCATGGCCCATATTGCCAGAGGCCCGTCTGTGGAGGAACTGTCCGGAGCCTGGGATGCGCTGGATCGCTATGACACAGCCAAAATTGACGTGAATGTGGAAGGCCCGGTATGTGATATTGTGGGAACCGGTTCAGATCCGGTGAAAACCGTGAACTGCTCCACTCCTGCGGCTTTTATTGCAGCCGCGTGCAGTTTGCCGATTGCCAAAAAAGGAGCGCGTCTGGTCACCGGAGTTTCCGGCGCGTCTGATATTCTGGAAATCATCGGTGTGGATTTGAATGCTCCCCTGTCAAACGCGGAAAAATGTCTGGAAAAGCACGGTATCTGCTATCTGCCGGGCGAGGCATTTCTCAAATCCGGGTGGGCGCGGCTGATCCGGTCTATGCGTTTCACCTCGGCCTTTAATATCATCGGCCCCCTGACCCGTCCCTGTGAGCAGACCCGCAGCATTGTCATCGGTGCATATGCTCCGGGTGTCTGCGATCAGTTGATTGCCATTCTCAAAGAAATCGGAATGCCGGCAGCTCTTGCGCCCTTTGGCATGGTGGAGGGAATGGAAAAATCTCAGGGCATGGATGAATTTTCACTTGCAGGCCCAACGCGTGTGGTGGAACTCCGGAACGGAAAGATAGAAACCTGTGAGGTAAGCCCGGAAGACTTTGGTTTGAAAACGGTTCCGCTTTCTGCGATAGCCAGCAGCAGAACCGCGCATGAAAACACCCGGCGCATCCTGAATGTGCTGAGCGGTCAGTATGATACGCCTGAAGCCGGTTTTTTCTGCATGAATGCGGCATCTGCCCTGTATATTTCCGGTTTTGCAGAAACTTACGCGCAGGGAACCGAAATGGCAAAAACCGCTCTGGCTGAAGGCAGGGCATATGAAAAAATGATGCAGCTCATTGAAATGCAGGGCAGTTGATAAGGAAAAAGAATTGTTCGGAACCATTGTAAACACTTTGGCAATCATTGCAGGCAGTCTGGCCGGACTGATTCTGAAAGGGGGCATTCCCCAAAGATATATGGAAACCGTGATGCAGTCCATTGGCCTGGCTGTCATGCTCATTGGTCTGAAAAGCGCACTGAACTGCAATGATCTGCTGCTGGTCATTTTCAGTCTCGCGATTGGCAGTGTTATCGGCGAACTGATTGATATTGAAGCCTGGCTGGAACGGCTGGGACAGTGGCTGGAAAGCCGTTTTTCAAGCACAGGAGGGGGCATTGCCAAAGGATTTGTGGCAGCAAGTCTGCTGTTCTGTGTCGGTTCTATGGCCATTGTGGGATCAATGGAAAGCGGCCTGACAGGCAATCATCAGACTTTATTCGCCAAATCTGTGCTGGACGGTGTTTCCTCTGTGATTTTCGCGTCCTCTCTGGGACTGGGCGTTGTCTTTTCCGCAGGATCAGTGTTTCTTTATCAGGGAGTTATCACGCTTACGGCCTCTCTGATCAAACCCTTTCTGATTCCGGAAGTAATCGCGCAGATGTCGGGTGTGGGCGGCGTGCTGATCACGGCTGTTGGCATCAATATGCTTGAAATCAAAAAAATTAAGGCGGGCAATATGCTGCCTGCCATATTTATGCCTCTGGTGTATGACATACTGAAAAAGCTGTTTCTGTAAAAATGTGCCTGAAAAATCCAGAAGCAGCGTCCGGGGCAAAATAATCTTTTGCCAGTTTTTCTGTGCATATACGGATACTTAAAATATTTTGGTAATTCTGCCGGGCGGATTTTAACCGCAGAGTAACGCAGAGTTTCCGCAGAGTCACACAGAGTTTTTCTTTGCGGAATTCAGATCTGAATCTGAACATCTGCCAAATGTTTCAAGTAATGGTATATAAGTAGGCAAACAAAAATTTTCTTGTATTCAAAAAACCGGATTTTTCGGAAAAATCCGGTTTTTCTGAAAATTTTATGCCCGAAAATTTATGGAACCTTACTTACCATTACTCAGAAAATTTGATGGTACAGCCGCGAATTATGGTTTATGCAGTTCGTGCAGATTTGTGTCATTCGTGGCTGATTAAATTATATTAAGTTGTTATATACTGTTAATTTCCATAATTTCCTGCTTTTGAAAAAATTATTGACAATTCCTTATGGCACATTTATTTTATCTGTCCATATTCTGAAAAAGCATCTGTAGCCTTTAAGAAAATACTTTTGGGGTTTCACGCAGGTTAGGGTGAACGGAGTGAACCCAAACTGAATCAGGATGCTGGGGTTCACTCCGTTCACCCCAGCCTACCCCAAATAATTATCTTAAACACTATGATTTTTATCAGGACTTATACCCAATTTTTAAGGAGTGATAACTATGGTATCAGAAAAACAAAGCATTGACAGTGAAAACATGCAGACCGATGGCATTCCCATGCCCATCGTGACCGTGAACAGATGGATGCTGCTTTTCGGCGTTCTGCTCGGACTGTTTACCCTGCAGTCCTGGATAACAACCCTGCTCTTTTTCATCCTGCTGGCTGCGGTGATCGGCGGACCAAAATTCAGTCTTCCTGCCATTATAGGGCGGAAATTCTTTGCGGATCAGATTCCCACTGCGGAAAAAGAGGATTTCCGCCTGGCCCGGTTCAACAATACCATTGCTCTTTCCATGCTGGGACTGGCCCAGATATGTTTTCTTTTCGGCTTTCCCTTCCTGGGATGGATGTTTTCCCTCATGGTGGCAATCGCTGCAGGTGTTGCCATCGGCGGTTTCTGCGTAGGCTGTTTTCTGTATTTTCAGTTCAAAATGCTGCGCTACCGTGTGCTGGGGAAATAAAAAAACTGATTTTGTGCGGATAACTCTTTCCCGCAAAGGAAGAAAAAATACGCTGGAAAAGGATAGAATGAAAAAAAAACTGACGGAACTGAAATGGCGTCTGGTGGGAATTCTGGGCAAAGCAATCATTGATCTGATATTTTCCACTTCAAAAATTGAGTCTGCAGGCTGTGAACGCGCTGCACAGCATATGCGTTCCCGCAATGTGATCGCGCCCATATGGCATTCCCGCATTCTCATTTTCGGTTATCTGTACAAAGGCTGGAAAGTGGCATCAATGGTAAGTCAGTCGGATGACGGAGAAATTATTGCCCGGATTCTGAAACAGCAGGGATTTGAACCGGTCAGGGGTTCCACAACACGGGGCGGGGCCAGGGCGCTTGCACGGCTGATCCGCCTGATAAAAGACGGATATTCTGTTGTTATGATACCGGATGGTCCCCAGGGGCCAAGATACAAAATACAGCCGGGAGTGATTGCCCTTGCAAAAAAAACCGGGGTTCCCATCATTCCCATGACATACAGTGTGCGGTATGCCTTTTTTTTCCCCAGTTGGGATCGTTTCATGCTTCCCCGGCCACTGAACCGGTGCAGGGTGATTTACGGTGAACCGCTTTTTGTTCCTGAAAATGCTGACCGCCAGACAGAGGAAATGCTGCGAATCCGGCTGGAAAATGAACTGAACCGGATTACTGCCGAGGCTGACCGGTATTTTGGGCATGAAACTTTCTGATGAAATCAGATTTCCTGCAAATTTTCCTGTTCTTATATTCTTACTGTTCCGGCATGGGAATCACTCCCAAAATATCCCTCCCGATTTTCATTACATCTGATCTGCCCCTTTGCAGTATTGCTTTTGCAGTTGCGGACAATCCGTTTTTTTCCGCATCTGCCATGATGGTGTTCATTTCCCTGACAGCCTGAAACAGTACAGAAATTCCTGCTGCGGTGTTGAGATCATTATCCATGAATGCACAGAATTTATGCCAATATGATCCGGCAGTGAAATCATTCGGCTGCAGCAGGCCGATGTGTTTTTCCAGCCGTGTCAGAAAAGCCGGAATCCGGGAGAGTGCAGCACTGCTTTCCTTTATTTTTTCAAAGGTGAAATCAATGGGACTGCGGTACTGTGCGGAAAGCAGGAAGAGCCGGAGTGCCTGCGGATTGGATGAGTTGAGAACTTCCTGAATTGTCAGAAAATTCCCAAGAGATTTTGACATTTTGCGTCCGCTTACTGTGACCATGCCGTGATGCATCCAGTATTTTGCAGGAATTTTTCCGGATACGGTTTGAGACTGGGCAATTTCGTTCTCATGATGGGGAAATATCAGATCACTTCCGCCGCCGTGAATATCAAACTGTTCTCCCAGAATTTCCATACTCATGGCTGAACATTCCATATGCCAGCCCGGACGTCCCAAGCCCCAGGGACTTTCCCAGCCCGGTTCGGAAGAATCTGCGGATTTCCACAGGGCAAAATCAGCCTGGTCCTGTTTTCCGGTGCTGTTTTTTCCTTCATATCCTTCTGGAATTCTTTCCAAAGTCCTGCCTGATAATTTTCCGTATTCCGGAAAACTGCGCACGGAAAAGTAAACATTGCCAACGGATTCATACGCGTGACCTTTGGTAATGAGAATGCGGATCAGGTTGCAGATTTGGCTGATGTATTCTGTGGCTTTGGGTTCATGTGCAGGTTTGCAGACATGCAGGCTCTCCATATCTGTGTGCCACGCATTTATGAATCTCCGCGCCAGAGATTCAATCTCACATTTTTCTTCCCCGGCCCGACGAATGAGTTTGTCATCCATGTCTGTAAAATTGCGTACAAAGTTTACTTCATATCCTGTGCATTTCAGATAACGGACAAGCACATCAAAAAACACAGCAGATCGGGCATGACCCATATGTGCGTGATCATACACAGTCGGGCCGCAGATATACATTCCCACTTTTCCGGGATAAAGGGGAACAAAGATTTCCTTTTGTTTGGTCAGGGTATTGTGAATGCGAAGAGCCATATTAATTTCCAATAAAACAGTACATAAGCAATTTAATTTTTAAAAGATAATCAGTAGGTCGGATTAGCGTAAGCGTAATCCGACATGGGGATATATTCATTTTTTGGCAGTGGGTCAAACCGGTTGATAACCAGTTTTGATAATACCAAATTACAGTGTCGGATTACGCTTACGCTAATCCGACCTACTTTATAAGCACAGGAACAAGATGGAAGCTTGTTCTACTTTAATACACGTTCATCGCCCTGACGGAAGGTGAATCCGATTTCATCCAGATATTCAAGAACCGGCACGGCTCCCATGCGTCCGTATCCCAGAAGTTCCGTGCTGTCTCCCAGACGGATGCTTCCTTTTTGCACAATCGCGGTGCGCACCCGGTTTTTGATTTCCTCCAATCCGTGCAGAGAAAGAAAACGCCGGTTGTTCAGGCAGGCCAGTTGCTGTTTGCGGACAAGATAATCCAGCAGTTTTTCCACTTCATTTTTGCTGCACTGATTCCGGCACTCCTGCCAGGCTGCATGGGAAGTAAAAGGTGCAACCCCCTCAGATTTTGCAAAATCCAGCAGTTGCTTTGCAATTGTCAGATGGCTGCCGGAAAGATCAGACACCATATCCGGAATCCGGTAGCCGCCGTTGTCAGCAAGCAGCAGATTGTTTTGGGAAAGTTGTTCAAGAATATGCCGGATCAGCGGGGCGTTAGCAGGATCAGAACCGGTTTTCAGAGTTATTTCCGCTGCATTCATGTTTTTTTTCAGGGGATCTGCTTTCAGTGTGTCGCGGATGAGAACCGGGATGCCGGTTTGCAGTTTTTCATAAAAATCTCTGCGGAATATGCCGCATCCGCTGATCTGTATCATTTTTCCTTTGCGGATTTGCAATTGGATTTCCCTGTCAAAATCTTTCAGTGGCAGACCTGTGCGCCGGGCAAGTTCTTTGGCATCCGGTGAACTGTTTTCCGGCATGGCATCAAGGATTGCAGCAGTATCTTTTTTCTCAAGCGCACGGAGCCAGGGCAGGATTTTTGCGGCTTTGGATGTCCGGAATTTGCATTCCGGAATTTCCAGCACGGTTCCTCCTCCGATAATCTTTGGCACATTCATCAGCGCGGCTGCAAAACGCTCTCCCGGAATGCAGGCCAGGGGATTTTCACAGCGCAACTGCACCAAAGATTTTTCTCCCGCGTGCAGTTGTTCTTTTTCCATCAGCACTGCTGTGGCCATTGTCAGGGAACTTCCCAAAAATAATCGAATTTTCTGCCGGTTCCTCATGATTTCTGTATCATCTGACATGCAGAAACAGACATTGAGCAGATTTGTGCCTGCGGTTTTTCCGGGAGTTGAGAGCATCATGCCTCTGCGAATTTCATCCAGCGAAATCCGGTGCAGATTGACTCCTACCCGCTGTCCTGCATAAACCGTGTCTGTTTTTCTGCCGTGAACTTCCAAAGAGCGGACACGGGTTTTCTGTCCTGACGGCAGCAAATCCAGAGGATCATCTTTGTGCAGAATGCCGGAAAGAACCGTGCCGCTGACCACTGTGCCGATTCCGGGAAAATTGCGCACCTGATCAATGCGAAGCCGGAAAGTGGCATGTTCCTCTTTGGCCGGAACCTCTGCGGGCAATTCATCCAATGCCTTGAAAATATCCTTTTTTCCGCTTTCATCCAAAGCGGAAAAGGGAATTACCGGTTTTCCTTCCAGAAAACTTCCTTTTGCCAGTTCTTCAATTTCCAGTCCCGCGAGTTCCAGAGTTTCCCTGTCGACCAGATCACTTTTGCTGAGTACGGCAATGCCGGTTTTGGCATTGAGAAATTCCAGTATTTTCAGATGCTCCTTTGTCTGGGGCATAACGCCGTCATCTGCCGCGACCACAAGAATGGCCATATCCACAGCGCTCAGTCCCCGTAACGTGTTTTTCAGAAAATCCGTATGTCCGGGAACATCCACCAGCGCAACTTCCCTGCCCGAAGGGAGCATCAGGGGAGCAATGCCCGGTTCAATGGAAAGTCCCCGGTTTTTTTCCTCTTTCATCCGATCTGTGTCAATGCCGGTCAGACAGCGCACCAGAGCGGTTTTGCCATGATCCACATGACCGGCCACACCAATGCTGATATGTTTTTCCATAGATATTTCCAAAAAAATGGAAGGGGCAGGGGGAATCGAACCTCCTCCCTGTTTTTGAGACAGGGCCAACGGTTTTGAAGACCGCGGGGCGCCCAGCACCACTGCCCCTGCAAAAATATTTCTGAATATGCGAATTGGAAATAGCGGCTTTGCGCTTCGCATGTTTTCTGGTGTTCAGAAAACAGAAATCTGACAGACCCGGTCAGGAAGATGACCGCGCTCAGGTAAAGCCGAAAGGATAAAAAAAGGAAGGGATACTTTGATTCATAATGAAATGTGAATATACAGAAAGTTTCAATTTGTCAATTTGATAATTTCTATATTAAAAGTGACTTGAATAGACCTTTTCTATGATTTGAAAAAATGATAGGCTAATTTCCCTTTGTACCAAGTGTCTCCTTCCCTGAACCAACTGAAAAGAAAAAAAAATGGAGATAATTCGGCATCAGATCTTTCATTTCTTTCACAGACGGTCTGAAATCTCAGAGCATTATACACATCTGCCATGCGTGTTCAAATCAGGATATTTGAACACGCATAACTTTACCCGTACTCTGTAAGAAAAAGCAGAGAGATTGCTGCATGATGCAGTACTTCAGGTCGGAGACCTGAACCAGCACTGTCAGTTATCATCACACACACAGCGGACATAATTGTAAATGCGAATGGCATCACCCTGCGGCCCGTGACCTGTGGGATAATCATCCGGATCACCGGTTTTCGGGTCACTTCTCTGTGCACCTGCTCCATGAACATCCATCCACTGACCATTCATACTGCCCAATGCTCTCCCGAATGCCACATAGACCGCATTACCTCCCGGAATACCGGTATAATTGGCATGGGTCGTGCCAGTCCAATAAAAAGGATAATCTGTCTGACCGGCTTCATTGGTGATGGATGTCACGCTGAAAAGCGGATCAATAGCGGCAGAACCGCTTGTATCGGGAGAGCGGGTATAATCCACAATGCTTTGCAGTTCTTTGGCATTGGGCAGTCGCCAGTCATCCCGGCCAGCAAGCTCCAATGCTTCGCAGTAGGCAAGCGCATCTTCCCACTGATACGGGCCGCTGTCATCCTGCTGCCACAGCAGTCCGCATGCCCCATCCTTGACAGTGCCGTCACCCCTGTCAGAAAAAGCGTTCATGCCATATTCGGTATTTCCCCGGACATACAGGACAAAATAGGTTTTATTGTCTCTGGGATAGCCTTTGATTCTGCCGTCTGCAAAATTCACCCCGAACATGGTAACTGTTCCCCTCATGGTAGTGCTTTTATAAATCGTGTCTGTGGCCCATTGGGAATCTATGATCCGTTCTCCCGCTCCTGTATCCCCATACTCAAAACCGAAGTAGTCCGTGTTGATAAAGGGCGTCAGACCGGACGTATCGTCTCCTGCCATTCCGCTGGGGTCTGTTCCGTTGAAATGAATCAGCGAATACAGTTCTTTGATGGTCGGAAGCCGCCAGTCCGTGTATCCCGCCAGATTGAATGAAGACGCTCCTGCAACTGCCGCATCATACGTCATTTTGGCTCCGGGATTCTTCTGCCACATCAGTCCGGTATTATTATCAGTGACGGTTCCGTCTCCGTTGTCTGTATAAGCGGGATTCAATCCGGCATACTGGGCATCCTGTCCGTAAAAAGACGCGCCGGAATGGGGACAGATGATAAGGGTTCCGCTGCTGTTGTAGCAGGCGGTCTGCCCTGTATCCGCAATCGGATACGATGCACCGGATGCGGAAATGTTCAAGTTTACAGAATCATAATAAAAGCTGTCTGTTTCCGCTATGGTTCCGTTCATGGACATATCAACCGCGAAATAGAAAACATAGTCTCCTTCGGGCAGTCCTGACAGATTCAGCACCTCAAATGAGGAAAAATCAAACAATGGCCCCTGATACGTGAAACACAACCCCTGTTTCCAGGCAATGCTTCCGGCTGAAATGTCCATATAAAACCAGCCAAAGGGAGTGGATACGGCCACCCACCAGTCCGCATTTTCCCCCTTTTCCGCATCAAGGGAGATGGTCAGGGAAATCGCTGTTTCCGGTTCAATGCTGACGGAACTGTCCGCACCGTTGACTTTGATGTCCGGCCTGGGATCGGAAACCGCTGTTTGAGAAATGCTGCCCGAAGTTTCCTGTGCTCCGGCAAATGACGGGAAAAAGGCCGGAGCCGAAATCATGATACAAACTGCCATTCTGAACAATGTTTTTTCCATTTTTTGTGCCTCCTTTTTTAAAGTTGTCGGAGTGTGAAGAAATCCTGCTCTTCATTCCCTGTCATGGAAATCTTTATTATACTGATCCAATTTTGGTTTTCTTTGGCACGGAAATTGCGTATGCGCCAAAACAGTTTTTTTCAGCCCTTCTGCGGGGTTTTTCAGGCCCAAAACGGATGATTTTTCATTTTCAGCCCGTCAGGCAAAAATCATGCCAGATAAAACCAAAATTGTTTCAGTATACCATTAAACTGTGAGGAAATCATGCAGTTTTTCGGAAAAACAGCTTCAGCATATGAATACTTTTTATTTCAGACAGTTTGCTCAACAGATCCCAATAATCTGTTGACAAATCCCGCCAATTCCTTTACCTTTGTCTTTTCCGTTTTTTTCAAATATAACTGTTTTTAGTATCTTATGCCGGTTTTGATTATGAGAAAACAAAGACGGGGTTTCATGCCGGGTTCTGTTCCCCGGCATGGAACAACCCCCTGAAAGATATGAAAACATTTTTGCAAAAGGAGTGCAAAGTGGATATTATTGTTTTGTTAAAGCAGGTTCCGGCAACGGAATCCATGATAAATGTTGCCCCTGACGGAAAGCGCATTCAGACGGACAATCTCAAATGGGTCATGAATCCCTATGATGAGTTTGCTGTGGAAGAGGCTTTGCAGATTAAGCAGAAACAGGGCGGGAGTGTTACCGTTCTTTCCGCAGGAAGTGACCGCACAGTGGAAGCTCTGCGCACCGCGCTGGCTATGGGCGCGGACAATGCCGTTCTGATAAATGATCCCGCAGCGGAAAACTGCGACAGCCTGGGCATTGCCAAAATACTGGCAGCCGCGATCAAAACCATGCCTTATGATTTGATTATCGCGGGAATGCGGGCATTGGATGATGACAGCGGCATTGTGGGCGGGGCTGTGGCCGGTCTTCTGCAGATTCCCCATATCTCTATGGTTGTCAAAGAGGAAATCAAAGACCGCGTGATTCGCTGCTGTGCAACAGTGGAAGGCGGTACGGTTGTAACAGAAGCACCTCTGCCGGTTCTGTTCACCACACAGCGGGGACTTAACGAACCCCGTTATGCCTCACTTCCGGGCATTATGAAAGCCAAGAAAAAGAAGATTGACACAAAAAAACTCGCAGATATTGGTTTGGATGCAGCCGCAGTTGCTCCCAAATCCAGCATTGCAGCAATGAAACTGCCTCCGGCAAGAAAAGCCGGAAAAATGATTGCAGGAGATTCCGCGCAGGCAAAAGCCGCTGAACTGGTAAAACTGCTGAGGGAAGAGGCAAAGGTGATATAGATTTTCAGTTATCCGTGCAGGGCGGGTGAAGCGGAGCGTAACCCGCCATTGGGATGTCACAATTCCCAAAAGATGGTGGGTTACGCTCCGCTTCACCCACCCTACTGAAATTCAGGAGAAAAACATATAATGTCCCAAAATATATTGGTAATCACAGAACAGAGAGATGGCCTTTTCCGCAAGGTCAGTTTTGAGGCTCTGAGTGAGGGAAAACGCATTGCACAGGCTCTGGGAACAGGACTTACTGCGGTAATTCTCGGAGAAGGTATTGAAGCAATGGCCGGAGAAGCCGGGAAATACGGCGCGGATAAAATCCTTGTGGCTGATGCTCCCGCTCTGAAAGAATACACTGCCGAGGCATACGGCAATGTGCTGGCCGCAGTAGTGGAAAAAGAAAATCCCTGCATTATTCTTATGGGTGCATCTGTGCAGGGAAAAGACATAGCCGCACGGCTGGGAGCCATGCGCAATGCTGCGCTGGCAACAGACTGTGTGTCGATTCGTTCCGAAGCCGGAAATCTGACCGTAACCCGTCCCATGTACGGGGGGAAAATTCTGGCAGATGTGTTTTTAAGCGGCAGTCCGCAGATTGTTGCGATCCGTCCAAACGCGATGAGCATCAGTGAATCAGCCGGAGCCGGTAAAGTGGAAAAAATTGAGGTCAATCCGGGCCAAGTCCGTGCCAAATTTGTTGAAAAGCAGTTGGAAACCGGCAAAAAGGAACTGACCGAGGCAGACATCATTGTGTCCGGCGGCAGAGGCATGGGAGGATCCAATTATTCCGTGATTGAGGAACTGGCCGGTGTTCTGGGCGGGGCAGTGGGCGCATCCCGTTCCGCAGTGGATGAGGGCTGGCGTCCCCATTCGGATCAGGTGGGACAGACCGGAAAAACCGTTTCTCCCAATCTCTATATCGCATGCGGCATTTCTGGCGCGATTCAGCATCTGGCTGGCATGTCCTCTTCCAAAGTTATTGTTGCAATAAACAAGGATGCGGACGCTCCCATTTTTGCCAAAGCTGATTACGGCATTGCGGGCGATCTGTTTGAAGTGGTTCCGGCCATTACGGAAGCTGTGAGAAAGATAAGAGCGTAACTTTATCTGTCTGAACCATGATTCACAGGATTAAGGGATTGACCGGGATTTTTTTCATTCCCCTTCTGAGATGGGATAAAGGGGTGTGTCCGTAATTTTTACACACCCCTGCCCCTCTCAAGAAGGGAATTTTAGAAAAATATCAATCATGGTAAATCCGTAAATCCTGAAAATCCCGGTTCAGACAATGATTCACAGGATTAAGGGATTGACAGGATTTTAAAAAATTGCAGGGGAGATTATTGTAGATCGGATTAGGCCGAAGGCCGTAATCCGACATTCCCAAGCAGTAACTCCGGTGTCGGATTACGCTTACGCTAATCCGACCTACGAACTACAAGGATTTTTTATAAGCAGGGATTTCAGGAAATGTAGGGTGGGTGTAGCGATAGCGTAACCCACCTTTTTATGATTGGTTATTGTGGGTTACGCTCCGCTACACCCACCCTACGAACTGACAGGATTTGATAAGGGGGGGATATGAGCCAAATGATTGAAGTAATATATACGGATAATGTGTTAAAGCCTCTTCTTCCCATAGACGGAATTAGGAAGAATGAAAAGGCATGGATTGTTATTTATCCTCATTCTGATAAATCCTCAGACAATCCGAATGAAATGTTGGAAACAAAAGAGGATGATGAATTGAATCTGCTTGATTTGGAAGGCAAAATCGAATTTGCCGAAGGCTATGACTACAAAGCATTGAGGGAAGGACGATGATTCTTGTTGATACCTCTGTTCTGATAGATTTTTTCAAAGGCGGAAAGAATGATTCTGCCCAAAAATTCAGGAGGGTATTGGAGAGAAGAATCCCTTTCGGAATCAATTCATTCATATATCAGGAAATTCTGCAGGGTGCAAAATCTGAGAAAGAATATGAACTTTTAAAACACTGTTTGATGAAACGGCATTTTTATCATCCCAAGCATCCAATTGATTCGTTTGAAAAAGCTGCACGTATATATCTTGATTGCCGGAAAAAAGGGATAACAGTAAGAAGCACGATTGATTGTATTATTGCGCAGACCGCCATAGAACACAATTTGATGCTTCTTCACAATGACAAAGATTTTGAAGCAATTTCAGGTGTAATTCCTTCATTGCAATTTTATTGTGATACCTGAATCACCAAAAGCAGGATCGAAGTAGCAGGTTTTATATGCCACAATCAAACATAAGCGTCTTCATCAGCTATGCCACCGAGGATTATGATATTGCCAAACGGCTGTATGATGATCTGAAGCAACGCGGTATTGTTCCGTGGCTGGACAGGGAAAACCTGCTTCCGGGGCAGAACTGGCGGAATGAAATTCCCCGCGTGATTCGGGAGCATGATTATTTTCTTCTGCTGATTTCTTCCCATTCGGTTGAGAAACGGGGTTATATTCAGAAAGAACAGAAGATTGCGCTGGAAATATTTGATGAAATACCAACGGGTGACATATTCATTATTCCTGTCCGGCTTGATGAAACAGAACTGCGTGATGAAAAACTGAAAAACCTTCACTGGACGGATCTTTCTGACTATGCTTACGGTTTCAATCAGGTGCTGAAAGTCTTTGGAAAGCATGATCCCGGTTTACAGAAAAAACAAAAATCGGCAAAAACATGGCGATGGCTGCTTGCCCTGTTCAGTATTCTCATCATTTCCCTGTCCGCATACTGGCATTATTATCAGCCGCCGCAGCCTGAGTTGCCGACAGCAAGAATCATCAAAGTCCCTGAAGCATTTCCACCACTTGCCGGGGATAAAATCACGCTCTCCAGACTGCCGAATACGGGAAATGAAAAAATTGTGGGCAGGGATAAGGAAC
>CAZHPS010000146.1:0-14152 GCA_964534335.1 uncultured Desulfobacterales bacterium | reverse complement strand
GCCGTATTACAGCAGATCCAAAAGCGGAAGTCAGTGGGTGGAGGATTACAAACCCTCAGGGGAAAAGAACATTCAGCCCCTGCATGATGATTATGTGAAATTCATCCGTTTCGCGCATCACAAAATGGAGAAAAACAGGCAGGGTGTGATCGGCATCATCACAAACAATTCCTTTCTCAGCGGCCTGATTCACCGGAAAATGCGGGGACTGCTGATGAGGGATTTTGATGAAATCTACATTCTGAATCTGCACGGAAATGCAAGAATTCAGGAAATCTGTGAAGACGGTTCTGCTGATGAGAATGTGTTTGACATTATGCAGGGTGTGGGGATAAGTCTTTTTGTGAAAAAAGAAAAACGGGAAAAATCCTGTAGAGTATTTTATCATGATCTGTACGGAAAACGGGAGGATAAGTTCGGATTTCTGGAGAAGCATGACGTAAGAACAGTCAAATGGAAAGAGCTGAAAACAGCACATTTTGACAGTCAGTTCAGAAAAACACGGTGGGGAAGGGAAAGATTTAAGGAAAACGTAAGTTTTTTTGTTCCGGTAAAAGATGGCAAAACAATAAGAAACTATGGAGAATTCTGGGGAATTTATGAAATCTTCAGACAATATTCAAGCGGTGTGAAAACACATCGGGATCATTTTATTGTGGGATTCGACAGAGAGGAACTGATAAGCCGGTTCAGCAAATTCATGAAAAATGATTTGCATTTTGCACAGGAAGTTCTGAAACTGAAAAGCACAAGAGACTGGGATCGGGAAAAAGCAAAAGAAAGACTGGAAAATGTCAATATTTCTGATTATATTCAGGAATACGATTACAAGCCGTTTGACAGACGAAAGATAATATACCATTCAGATTTGAGTGAAAGAATACGATATGACACAATGCAGCATTTTCTGATGGGAAAGAATACAGGAATCTGTTTTATAAGGAATTATTATGGCACGGACAACTTTGATTTCACAATGGCAACAGACAAGCTGTCTGACATTCATTTTATTGGCGGTCAGAGTTATGTTGCGCCGCTTTATCTTTATCAAACTGCAAATTCCGATTCGGAAAACGGGCAGAACGGCATGTTTGATTACGAGAGCGGGCTAAAAAAGAAAGCCAATTTCACAAAGGAATTTCAGGATTTCATCAGAAAGAAATACCAGCCGCATTCTCCCTCACCGGAAGAGATTTTTGGCTATATTTACGCAGTCATGCACTGCCCTTCTTACCGGGAAACCTATCTTGAATTTCTGAAAATGGATTTTCCCCGCATTCCCTTTGCGGATGATTTCAATATATTCAGGGCATTTTCCGAAATTGGAAGCGAACTTGCGGAACACCATCTGATGAAAAAATCTTATGCGGACAGCCCGGTTTCCTTTCCGGAATCAGGCAGTGACACTGTGGAAAATGTGCGTTTTGTTCAGGATGACAAAAACCGGACAGGAAATGTTTTCATCAACAAAAACCAGTATTTTGCCAATGTTCCTGTCTCTGCATGGGAATTCTGCATTGGCGGTTATCAGGTTTTGGACAAATGGCTCAAATCCCGCAAAAGCCGTGTGCTGACATATCCGGAAAAGGAGCATTTCAAAAAGATTGTCAGCATTCTGAACATCACAGGGGAATATATGGAAAAAATTGACAAACTCTGGCAGGAAAATCTGTAAATGCAGAAAAATTGCGAAAATTGAAATTCCGACCATGTGTTATGCGTAAGGAATTATAAAAAAATGTCCATCCGTGAAGATTTTGAGGAACGTGAAAGACGTTTCATGTCTCCCTTTGGCTGTCTGAGTTCCAGATCAAGAGGGCGGAAAAATCCGGAACCACTGCGGGATGTGCGCACTGCATTCCAGTTGGACAAGGATCGCATTGTCTTCTGCAACGCGTTCCGGCGACTGAAATACAAAACCCAGGTTTTTCTTTCTCCTATGGGAGATCAGTACCGCACCCGGCTGACCCATACTCTGGAAGTGGCACAGATAGCCAGAACCATTGCGCGCGCCATGTATCTCAACGAAGATCTGGCAGAAGCCATTGCAATGGGACATGATCTGGGGCATACCCCTTTCGGACACAGCGGAGAAACTGCTTTGAAGGAAATTTTTTCAAACAGTTTTGCCCATTACGAGCAGAGTCTCAGGGTGGTGGATATACTGGAAAACAATGGAAAGGGACTGAATCTCACCTATGAGGTGCGCGATGGAATCCTGAAACATTCCAAAGGCTATGGCAAAATCGTTCCGGAAAACGTCAATGACACTCCCTGCACCATTGAAGGACAGATTGTGCGTTTTGCCGATATTATGGCTTATCTTAACCATGATTTGGAAGATGCGATTCGCAGCCGGGTGATCCATGAAGATCAGGTTCCAAAAGAATGTATGGAAATTATAGGAAAAGATCACTCTGACAGAGCCACGAATATGATGCGCGATATTATCTATTCCAGCAAAGTGACTGACGGCGAAATGGTGCTGAATATGAGTGATTATATGTATTCGGCCATGAGCCTGCTGCGGCAGTTTCTCTATGACAATGTATACCGTTCCGACAAAGTGCATAAGGAATTTGTGAAAGCCAAAAAGATTCTGTCGGAACTGTATCATTTTTTTCTGGAAAATTCCTCCAAGCTGGAGCAGGAACTGATCAATCTGGAAATGGAGCATCTGATACACAATGGCCAGCCCTATGAACGGGTGGTCTGTGATTTCATTGCAAGCATGACTGACCGTTATGCCATGAATCTGTATGCAAAACTTTTTTTCCCCATTCCTGTGGTCTGATTCACAAATCCTTCCGAAGATTCAGAAACTTCTGACTTGAAGCATCTCACTTTCAGTTTGGACTCCCTTATACCGGTTCGCCATTGCTTTTATACAATCCGGAGGAGTGCAAAAATTGAGCGGAGCGGTTTTTTGCAAAGCCGGAACGGGGAAAAACTGACAATAAATATTGTATCAAATCAATGGAGAATCGGTATTATATAATGTTTCTTTCAGGTGATAACTGACAACTGTAACTGTTCACTTACAACGGAAAAAAGAAAGGAATCATCATGGCTTTATCGGTTGTGGATTTATACCGGGATATACTGCCCAAAACCAATTGCAGGGACTGCGGTTTTTCCACCTGCCTGGCTTTTGCCAGCATGGTTGTTTCGGAAAAACATCCTCTGCAAAACTGCCCCCATCTTTCTGCGGAAGTGGTGGAAAAATGCAGGAAGGAACTGGAGGCCCAGTATGCGGAAGGGAAATGGACCAAAAGGGATATGTCTGAAGATGCCCTGTTATGGGCCAGAAACCGTGCGGCATCCATGAAAACAGAAGATTTGCCGGAGCGCATCGGGGGGACTTTAATAAAAGAAGGAGACGGTTATGCACTGCGGCTCCCCTATTTTACCGGCGCGGTGCTCATCCGTCCGGGAAGTATTGTGAAAGAGCAGGGCGTGGAACTCAACAGATGGGAGCAGGTCTTTATTCTCAATCACATGGCACAGGGCGGCAAAGCCATGCCTGTGGGAAAATGGAAAACTCTGCAGGAAATTCCCAATACAGTTTCCAAAATAAAATCAATGCGTTCTCATGTTGAGGAACCTCTGGTAAAACGCTTTGGCGGAAAAAAAGGGGAACTGACTGCAGCCGCTCTTGCAATTGGGGGGAAAGATATAGGGAATGAACATTCTTCAGCGGATGCGGCCTTTCTTTTCACACCGCTGCCCAGGGTTCCGGTTATTCTGCTGTTCTGGGATTCAGAGGTCGATGAATTTGAGGCCAAAGTCAGCCTGCTGTTTGATGAAACCATTACCGGCCATCTGGATATTGAATCCATTATGTTTCTCAGCGAAAGGCTGAAGCAGTTGCTCTGTGAAGAACAATAGATCGAAAACCTTCCGGAGGAGTGCAGAAATTGTAAATAATCAAACAAAAATTTTCGTGTATTCAAAAAAACCGGATTTTTTCGAAAAATCCGGTTTTTCTGAAAATTTTATGCCAGAAAATTTAATGGAACCTTACTTATTTTTGCACTCCGGGAAATGATTTTAAACCGCTCTGCTGATTTTATGAAATCACTTCCGCACTGAACCGGCAGGTACGGTCTCCGGTGCACCAGCAGTCAATTTCTTTGACTTTGAACTGCTTTCCTGTGAAACTTTCCATCAGAGCGGCAATGAATCCCTCATCATAAATGCAGATTTCATAATCAAGTTCAGGCAGTCCCGAACAGTCCAAATCTTCGGAAACCGTAAGGACAAAGGAGCCTTTTTCCAAATCTGCCTTTTCAATCCGCAGCACACCGATCCCCATCTCCCTGAATATCTGCTGCAACTGTTTCACAAACTCACTGAAATCAGAAGTGGTTCCCAGAAGCTGTCTGTAAAATTCCGTACCGGCCAGCTTTCCGGCCTCATAAAAAAGCTGATCGGTTTTTTCAGTGCCAAGCTGCTGTTCCATGACATCCCTGAAACAGAACTGCATCAGCCGGTAAACTTCCAGCCGCGTCATCTGACCGAGATTTGGCCGTCCCAGTTTAATATCTCCCAGCAGTTCCCATCTGAACCGGTATTTGCGATCTGAATCTGTCATTTTTTTCTCCTTTCTCCTGTCTGATTTCCCGGCAGTGGATCAGATTCTCTGAAAAACCTTTGGGTATGAATAAGCGATAATGGATCAAATCCGTTGATCTGAGTCTGACACCAGTGCCGGAAAAATCCGCAGGGATTGAAATTATTATAGAAAAAATTTAAAAAAACAAACCGGAATCCCGGAAGGGATGACATTATCAAACGATTTGACCCACTATATAAGTAGGCAAACAAAAGTTTTCGTGTATTAAAAAAACCGGATTTTTCGGAAAAATCCGGTTTTTCTGAAAATTTTAGGCCCGAAAATTTATGGAACCTTACTTAGATTTTCAGAAAATGTTTGTCAGAAAAACCCTAAGGGTTTCCAAAACCCTTAGGGTTTTCAGGCAACAATCTTTATCTTAAAAAACTAATTGCACATTTTACCCGATCGCCTTCGCACCTGACAGCACCATCGTGACTGGAACAGCATCCCTGAATGGAATAGGGACAACTGGTGTCTGAACTGTCTGAACCTGTTTCATTTTTCACCTGTATCAATCAGAAAAGGTGCTTTCAATCTCTATACTCCAACTGCATTCGCCTGCACTGCTGTCAATCGGCTGAATATCAGGTATGATTAAGTAATAATTGTCAGGAAGGTTGTAATAAAACAGAGCATCACTGTTTCCGCTTCCCTGTGCAATGTTTCCATACCGTTCTGTTGAGTCTGAACTGGGATAATATGTAAATAGGTCAAAATTATATTTACATTCACCCGTATGAATGACTCTGAATTCGGTATTGCTGTAAGCATGGAATGGCGTATCAATGTTTTCGGCAGAGTATTCATAGGAAAAGGCTGGCGGGCCGGACGGAGCAATTACTGCCGAATTACCTGTATCTTCTCCATCATCCATTCCTCCGGAATCCCCGCATCCGCCCAGCACAGTTGCCGAAATCAGCAATAAAACGATAAGCATTCGCATTTCAGAGAATTTCTTCATTTTTCCTCCGTTTTCTGCCAAAAAGGGTTTCAGTTGTCAGTGTTCAGGTTTCAGCGCATAAGCAGGCAAACAAAAATTTTCGTGTATTCAAAAAACCGGTTTTTTTGCGAAAAAAACCGGTTTTTCTGAAAATTTTATGCCGGAAAATTTATGGAACCTTACCTATGTCTGATTTCCCCTGCCATGTCCGGTTTGTTTTGCCGGAGCAGCCGCAAAGTAAACAAAAAATATAACAGCACATCCATTCAAAAATATTGCACATAAGATCATAAGACTAATTCAGAATATAGCCTGACGGGTCCAGAGGCACGCTGTTGAGATGGACTTCATAATGAAGATGCGGCCCTGTGCTCCGTCCGGTATTGCCCATAATGGCAATTTTTTCACCTCTTTTCACAGTATCCCCCTCTTTTTTCAGAAATTCATCCAGATGGGCATAACGGGTGACAATACCAAAACCGTGGCTGATCTCCATCATTTTTCCATAAGACCCTTTGGTATCTGCAAAAATGACTTTGCCGTCTGCGGGCGCAATCACCGGAGTTCCTGCCGGAGCAGCAATATCCAGTCCGCTGTGAAATTCAGGCATTCCGGTAAATGGGGATTCCCTTTCTCCGAAAACAGAGGTAAAAATCCCGTCAGCAGGCCGTATCGCGGGTGTGCATTTCAGTATATTTTTCTGTGCATCCAGTTCTTTCATCAGGGACTGGAAATTTTTCTGCTGTACATCGCCTGCCTGCTCCAACTGCCCGGTCTGTTCGTGCATTTCACGCATCAGACTGTTGTGTTTTTCTCTGAGATCTATTTTCGGATCCAGATCCTGGGGGGCAGAACCGCCGATACCGAAAAGACCGCGACGGGCCTCAGGATGATCCAGATTGGCTATCATCCGGATTTGCTTCTCAAATTCGCTGAGAGCAAGCAGTTGGGATTTCAGGGAATTGATTTCACCTGCAAACTCCTGAATCTGTTTCCTCTGGGAAGCGATGATTTCCTGATGTCCGGAAATGTCCCGTGCCAGTTCCAGGTTGCTGAATTTTGTCATCCGGAGCCGGTAATAATCATACGCTCCGATGCCCACCACGGAAAGACTGAGCACAGCCATGAAAAAAATAAAGAATATAAAAAATTTTGACAGTGAAAACTGCCTGACCTTTGCCCCGGTCATACTCATCACGAAAAAAGAGATTCTGTCACTCATATCAAGACTGCCTCCTGTATTTTTCATTTATCCATTTTTCAGATACCTGAAAATGTTCTGCATTTCTATCTGCACGTTCCATAAAAAGTATGATCTGATCCTGTGCCGGGTTGTCGGGTTGCACCCACCCTGAACCGATCCGAAGTCTATATAATGTTTCAACTTTGGTTTTTTCGAAAATCGGAACAGATTCCCATAACCCTGTTCCCAAAGCCTTTGCCTGACGGTTTAAGCAATTTTTGTGCCACAAAACCAAAGTTGAAACACTTACTACCGGACAAAAATTTATAATATACTGATCCAATTTTGGTTTTATCCGGCATGTTTTTTGCCTGACAGTCCGGCCGGGAAAAATCATCCGTTTTTGGCCTGAAAAACCCCGCAGACGGGCTGAAAAAAACTGTTTTGGCGCATAGGCAATTTCCGTGCCAAAGAAAACCAAAATTGGATCAGTATATACTGAAATAATTAAAATGGGTACAAAAAGTTGTTTTTGATAACCATTTGATTTTATATGTTTTAGAAAAATGGTCAAATTTTTTGTCCGGTAGTAAAGTTGAAACATTATAATAACCAATTTTTCCGGATTTTTCAACAGATTTAATCCGCCACCAAATTCTGTCCCTTTTTGGAATTCAGCCACAGCATATCAAAAGCAGGTAAAGGGACTTCCAATACTGATTTTTTAATTTATAAATCAATATGTTATTTAGAATCAGTATAAGCAGTATCATGGATGTATCATTTAACATATTGTATTTATTATATATAGACAAAATCAGCACGTTTTAAAAAATATAATAATATTAATTAGTTATTTTTTTATCAGTATGTTCAGACCCACTAACATTCTTGGCTGAGACTGATCATCAAAAGGACGGTTATAGACACTCGTATCCAAATAAACACGAACCTTTTTTGCTTTGCTGTTTTCCATTTTTGCCTTAAGGATTTTTGCGGAAAATTTTCCGGATGCCCGCTTTCGCAGGCATGACGTCATTCCGGCGAAAACCGGAATCCGGAATACCATAAAAAACATTGAAGTCCCTCTGTTTTGAGTATTCCGCCTGCTCAGTCCTGTATTTATACCGCTTTATAATACCAAATCGCTATTGGTTTTATACAATGCAGTCGATTTTTCTGTTTGATTACAAACCCTTGTTTTTTTCATAAGCATATTTTCAAAAGCGATTTGGTATAACACCTTCCCTGCCTAAGGGTCTGTATCAAAATAACCTGTACAATTTTCTGTCCGAAAAACCCTAAGGGGTTTCAAAACCCTTAGGGTTTGGAACAACTTATTTTGATACAGCCCCTAAAGTCAAATCTGCCTGGCACCCGCCTGATTAAGCAAACCAACAAAAAAATTTCGGGTTAGGAGTTACACACTTGAATTCTAACATATTTATTTTTTCGGAAACCGCAGCAGCCGGAAATCTTCTGAGAAAAGGTAATATCTTATCCTCCCGTGTCAGAAATATCCTCCGAACTTCTTGAAATTTTCCCCGCAAGTCTGTAAAATGCCTCTTCCGGTCACAAAACCGTTCCGGCAACTGTTCCCAACGCAAATCCCAAAGGAGGCCCTTCATGTCCGAACATCCCGCAAATGCTGAAAATACTGAAAAAGACGCCGCATCCGAACCTATTCTGGAAGGCGGAACCTATGAAATCATCCGCACCCGGCTGCTGGCACACGGCAAAGAACTCCGTTCCCGGCTGGAAAAACTCAATGCCTCCCGCAAAGAAATCTTCGGGGCCATTGAGCAGACCCTGCTTGCCACAGAGCGGATTTCCACGCGCAACAACTGCATTCCGCGGGATATGGTTCCCATCAACGGCTCACGCTTTCTCTTTGGCTACAATGTGCATCTGGGCCTGAAATCCGAAATGGAAATTTCAGATGTGTTTTCCGTGTATGACTACAAAGACCGCAGTTTTCAGAAACTTGGCTGGGAGGTTCTCAATTCCGGACGGTTTGAGGAGGATATGAAAAATCTGTACAAATATTACAAACAGTCCAAATTCACCAAATTTCTTGTCATCAATCCGCATCTGTACATGATTTTCCGTGTGGGCAAATCCGCGACCGATTTCAAGGCATTCAAATGGCTGATGCACGATGACGGCCTTACCTATCTGGACAACCGCAGCGAGCATGAAATCCGCTTTCCCGCGCAGCATGATTTTGAATGGAAACGCTGCACACGGGACATGCACCGCACCGGCAAACATCCCCATGTTTCCATACACGACCGGGTTTTTGTGGAGGCTGTGGGCGGAGATATCACCTTTAAAATTGAGGACAATACCGCGTCCGGTCAGGGGATTTATGCGGAACCTGTGGACAATTTGGATCAGACTTTGGATGATGCGGAAATCTGGTATGCAATACTCGGACATATCATTCTGGTAAAAATCAAACCCTATCAGGAAAACCGTTTCCGCTATTTCATTTTCAATGGAAAAACCGAAACAGTGGTGCGTGTGGATGAGATTGAACACGCGTGTGTGCTGCTGCCTGATGATCACGGTCTGATGTTTTCCAATGGCTATTATCTGCAAACCGGTGATTTGAAAAAATTTGACATTCCCGGAACTGATATGCGGTTTGAACAGCGGATGGTGGCTCCCAACGGAGAGGATTTTCTCTATATTTTCTATAATATGGAAAAAGGGGATTATTCCCTGCTGCCTTATAATCTGATTGATCAGAAAGTGGAAAATCCCATTCCCTGCAATGGATACACCCATTTTGAAAATGGCGAAATGATTTTTTTCCGTGCAGATCCGGAACCTGTGAAACATCATGCCATTCAGATCTGGCAGACACCTTTTGTGGGGCCGGAATATGCGTTTTCTGCAAAAAGCGATGCGTTTCTCTACAAAGTGGGAAATCCCAATATTGTGCGGTGCATGTCTGAATGCAATGAAATTCTCAAACTTATGCTTCGGGAGCAACTCTATTCCAGTCTGTATGTGGATTTGATGAAAAAAGCTGCGGAAATTGCAGACGCGTATTTCTGGATTGACAAACCCGAAGCCTTTGGTCTGAAAGAGGTGGTGCTGCAAATCAAAGAGGCCGCAGCAGGAGCAATTGCAGAATTTGAAAAAGTTGTGCGCCTGAAAAAGAATACTGCGGAGCAGATGGCACAGGTCTCTGCCCGTGCGCGGGAAATGCTGGGAAACCTGACACCGGAAAATCTGAATACCATTGACGCATTTGTGAAGGGACTGGCCGGGCTGCGCGGTGTGCGCGGGGAGATTATTTCCCTGAAAGAACTGCGTTATGCAGATATGACCGCAGTGGATCGCATGGATGCACAGGTGGCAGAAACCACAGACAAAATATCGGCAAATTGCGTGGAATTTCTGCTGCAACCGGAATCTCTGCTTCCCTATGAAAAACGGGTCAGTGACGCGGGCACGAAAATTGAAACCCTGGGCAAAGTCACAGAAGCCCAGGAATTGGAAAACGAAGTGGCAGCAGCTTCGGATGAACTGGAAATGCTCATTGAAATTGTAAGCAATCTGAAAATTGATGATGCAACCCAGACAACTAAAATAATTGACAATATTTCGGACATTTATTCCCGGCTCAATCAGGTTAGGGCCGGAGTGAAAAACAAAAAGAAAAGCCTGCAGGGAACCGAGGGAACAGCGCAGTTCAAGGCACAAATCAAACTGCTCAATCAGAGTGTGGTCAATTATCTGGATATTTGCGATACGCCTGCCAAATGTGATGAATATCTGACCAAACTCATGGTCAGCGTGGAGGAACTGGAAGGACGGTTTGCGGATTTTGATGATTTCATTGGGGAAATTTCGGAAAAACGGGATGAGATTTACAATGCCTTTGCATCAAAAAAACTGAATCTTACCGAGGCACGGAACAAACGGGCAACTGCGCTCATGGCTGCGGCAGAGCGCATTCTCAAAGGCATTGGCACACGGGTTGCGGGAATGGAAGACATCAGCGCGATCAACGGGTATTTTGCATCGGATCTGATGATTTCCAAAATCCGGGACATTGTAAAGCACTTGCTGGAACTCGATGACACGGTCAAAGCTGATGATATTCAGTCCCGTCTCAAGACCATACGGGAAGACACGGTGCGTCAGTTGAAAGACCGGAAAGAACTTTTTGCTGACGGTCAGAATGTAATTCAGTTTGGAAAACACAAATTCACGGTCAATGTGCGTCCGCTGGATTTGACCATGATTCTGCGCGAAGGAAAACAGTTTTTTCATCTTACCGGAACCGCTTTTTTTGAACCGGTTGAAAATGCCCAATTTCTGCAAACTGCTCCGGTCTGGGAAATGGAAGTGGTATCGGAAAATCCCAATGTGTATCGCGGGGAATATCTGGCATGGCAACTGCTAAGAGAAATGGAAAACGCAGATGCGGAAACTGCGGAAAGTATCCGGAATTTCACAGACAAAGAACTGGCAGACCATGTGCAGAAATTTATGGGAACCCGTTACAGTGAGGGCTATTCCAAAGGTGTGCATGATCAGGACGGCGCAAAGATATTCAAACATGTTTTTGCCATTCACACGGCCATTGGACTGCTGCGTTTTCATCCCCGTGCGCGTGCGCTCGCGCGGCTGTTCTGGACCATTTATTTTCAGAAATGGTCAGATGAAACCCGGAAACAGCGGATTGGGGACAAACTCGCGGGATTTGGAATTATACAGGAAATCTTTCCGGGACAGGAAAAACAGGATCGCTATATTGCGGAACTGCAAAGTCTGATTTTGGATTTCACAGAAAAAACAGGGCTGTTTCCGCAGGAAATTGCAGCAGACGCTGCCCGGTATCTGTTTTGTGAACTGATCCGGCCTGATATGGTCACAGGGGAATCTTTTGTGATTTCCCGTGAGGCATGGGAACTGGCAGAGGGATTTGTCAGGCAGTTGAAAGCCTCACGTTTTGGGGAGCGTTTCAAAGAGGCACGGGAAAAACTCAAAGAGGTTCCGGAAAGTGAATATGAACTGGTGCGGGACTGGGTTCATGCGTATATTTCCACCACAGAATGCGGTGAACTCTGCGATTATACAGATGAAACTGCGCTGCTTCTTTTCATTCGCAACAGTTCCCGCAGGCATGTGGTGGATTCGCCCATTACTGCGGATATTGCAGCCATGACCGGTTCCCATGCTGTTATTCAGAATGGAAAATATCATCTCAATTATATCCGATTTGCAGAAAAAATGCAGCGATATGAAAAAGAAACGGTTCCTTTGTTTCTGCGTTACGGGGAAATGAAAAAACAGCTTACAGAGCAGATGCGGGATCAACTGCGGCTCGCGGAATTCAAACCCAGAATTCTCAGTTCCTTTGTGCGCAACAAACTCATCAATCAGGTTTATCTGCCTTTGATTGGCGACAATCTTGCCAAGCAGATCGGAACGGCAGGCGAAGGCAAGCGCACGGATTTAATGGGTATGCTTCTGCTGATTTCCCCGCCCGGTTACGGCAAAACCACGATTATGGAATACATCGCGAACCGGCTGGGCATTATCTTTATGAAAATCAACGGCCCTGCCATTGGCAATCTGGTGACATCGCTCGACCCGGCAGAGGCTCCCAATGCAAGTGCGCGCGAGGAAGTGCTGAAAATCAATCTGGCTTTGGAAATGGGCGACAATGTGATGATTTATCTGGATGATATTCAGCACTGCAACCCGGAACTGCTGCAAAAATTCATTTCCCTGTGTGATGCACAGCGCAAAATGGAAGGCGTTTACAAAGGCAAAAGCCGCACCTATGATTTGCGGGGCAAAAAAGTGGTGGTGTGCATGGCCGGAAATCCCTACACGGAAAGCGGGGAAAAATTCAAAATCCCGGATATGCTGGCAAACCGGGCAGATACCTATAATCTCGGCGATATTATCGGTGATACGGAAGATGTGTTCAAAATGAGTTATCTGGAAAACGCGCTCACTGCCAATTCTGTGCTGAACAGACTTGCCAGTCGCAGTCAGCAGGATGTGTACAGCATTATCCGCATTGCAGAAACAAAAAGCAGGGAAGGTGCGGATTTTGAGGGCAATTATTCTGCTGAGGAAATCAGTGAAATGGTTTCGGTAATGGAAAAAATGATTACGGTGCGGGAAGTGATTCTGAAAATGAATCTGCAATATATTTATTCCGCTGCACAGGCTGAGGAATACCGCACAGAACCGGCTTTCAAACTGCAGGGTTCCTACCGGAATATGAACCGTATTGCTGGCAAAATTGTGCCGATGATGAATGCAGAGGAATTGAAAACCCTGATTCTGTCCCATTACGAGCAGGATGCACAGACGTTGACCACAGGCGCAGAGGCCAATCTCCTGAAATTTAAGGAACTTACAGGTTGGCTGAATCCTGAAGAATCGCAAAGATGGGAAGACATCAAAAAAACCTTCCGCAAAAACCAGATGCTGCGCGGCATGGATGAAAGCGATGCTTCTGTTCAGATGGTCGGCCAGTTGTCGGCCATGTATGACGGACTGGAAGGCATACGGGGCGTGCTGGATTCCAATATGAAACGCGCTGGTATGACAAAAGTGACCTTTGCTGATGAAACCATGCAGCAGATGGAAAAGCTGATGCAAACCATGCAGACAATGATCTCTGCCTCAGCTTCGCAGGAAGATACGCAACCTTTGCTGCCCCCGAAAATGGAAGTCATCAGCCGGATGCCTGAGGGTTTTCTGGAAGTGGTCAAAGGCCAGATGAATATTATGAACGCGTGGCTGGAACCCATGTCCAAAACCGCGCGGCAGCAGTCCGCTGTCATCAGAAAACTCTATGAGGAAATTCAGAATCTGCAGTCGGTTTACCGGGAAATCATGAATGCAAAACAGGAGGGCGGCTGGCAGGATATTGAAAAATATGATATTGCCCTCAAAGCCAATCCAAAGGATCACAAAACCTATTACAAACGCGGTCTGGCATGGTATAACAAAAATGACATGGCACGGGCATTGTGCGATTTCAAGAACGCGCTGGATCTGGAGCCGAAAAACAAAAAATACCAGCGCATTGTGGCACATCTGGAAGCGGAGTTAAGCACAGACAGAAGTGATCCGGATACCAAAGGTGCGGAGGTGAATGTGTTTCAGTTGTAAAGGTTCAGACAGACAGCCCGGAAATAAATTTCCGGGCTGTTATGTGCCGTCCCGATGGGACTTGTTTCACACTCGTTCCCACGCTTTGCGTGGGAATGCAGACCTGACGCTTTGCGTTCCGTGTGTGATCATCTGAACTGTGATTCGTCTGATTCGTCTGATTACGCTGATTTTATCCGCATTTTAATCACTGATGTTACGCCGTTGATTTTTTTATTGCTGTTTTTTTCTTTCAATGATACAATGTTTCCATGAA
>CAZHPS010000145.1:4409-14155 GCA_964534335.1 uncultured Desulfobacterales bacterium | reverse complement strand
TTAAAACCTGTCTGGCATTTCTCACATTTGGCTATCATGGAAAATCCCCTTTTTTACGTATCAGCTTCCCCTTTCAGGAGAATGTGTGGAATCTTTATTCCTGAAAAAGCAGAACACAAAAAACAGATAAACGATATTATGCAGGTATCAGTGTAAAGATTTCAGAAAATAATTTCAACATAAAAACAGAGGAGAGAGAAAATTATGCCCGGTTTTGTTCAGAAATTATTTTTGGGGGCAGTATCCGGATTTTCTGTTCTGTCAAAAAGCAGACCGGGAATACAGTTTTTTCGGCAGGGCAAATACGGTATATCTTTTACAGAGGATATTTGAAAAGTAATATGGGCAGGAGTTACACCGATTCGCCATTGATTCTGTACAATACAGAATGCAAATCCGGAGGAGTGCAAAAATTAAGCGTAGCGGTTTTTTGCAGTCCAGTGGGTTTTGTTTCCCACAGAGGACACAGAGGATAAAAAACCGCAGAGGACACAGAGATATAGAATTTGACAACTTTCTGAAAGTTGTCAAATCTTGAAAGTTGTCAAATCCTGGCGGAATTCAGTTTTTGCTTTGCACAGAAAATCTCTGTGTTCTCTGTGGGAAACAAATGCACAGTAAAATTGAGCAAAGCGGTTTTTTGCACCATATATGGAGGAGTGCAAAAATTAAGCGTAGCGGTTTTTTGCACACGCCCAACAGCGGAAAAACTGACGGTATTGTATCAAATCAATGGATAATTGGTATAAAATAAGTCAGTTGAAAACCAACTGCGTAAATCCTGAATTCATCGAACCTGTCTGTGTGCGCAGGAAAATAAAATTGTGCTGTCCCGGTAACAAAGCAGGGGAAGCAGGCAGCGGCAAATATGCTGGCAGGAAAGTAAAATTGTCAGTCTATCCGGGAATGGGTTTGAATGTAAGGGTGTAAAGATTGGTTTTTTTGAAAAAAACCTGTTCGACTCCGTATTTTTTCTTAGGATCAAGGTCAATCACCACCCGGACTTTGGGGCGGGAACCCTTGTGAATGCCCAGGCGTATGGTACGGATCAGTTTTCCGTTCACATGGATAACTTTGTCAACGCCCTCAGCCACAGCAACTTCATAAAAATCGCATACCACCTTGGGAATTTCCTCATCCAAGGCAAAGGTTTCATTCGGAGGATGAAAACCGTTCAAGCCGATGATGACTTTTTCCGATTCATCCGAATCTTTTTCAAAACGGATCGAGCCGATTACAGGAGCCGGAGATGCGCCCCTGTCAGCCGGAAGTCTGGAAAAATGAAGATGATGCGCCCATCCGCTTTTTCCCTCTTCATTTTCAATGCGGAACCAGTCATCTTTCACCTCGGTGACAGTGACTTTTTTTCCTTTTTTCATCCTGAAAAGAACATCTGATTCAAAGGAAGGATTTTCTCTGATCCTTGCCATTTCGATTTTTGTGACAGCCTGAAATGGCAGATTCCCATCTGTTTTTTTCTTTTCTCCGGGCAGTAACTCTGTTTCAGCAGTAAGTTGACCTGCCTCATCCGGAATACGGAAAAGGGAATGAAAACTCCACCCGGTTCTGCCGTCTTCGGTGCGGATATGATACCACCTGTTTTCCCTGTCTATGACAGTCACTTTTTCCCCTTTATTCAATCCGAAATTGACTTTAGAGGAAAGAGACGGTTTTTCCCGTATCCTGGCAGAAGAGACTTTTACCTCAGCCTGAAACAGAAGAATATGGTTTTCCTCTGACTGACCGGCAGGGCTTTCAGGAACTTCAGGAACGGCATGGGGAACCCCGGTTTCTCCCTGTGAAACAGTTTTCTGCTTCTCAGGGATTTCCTGAAAAAGACTTTCATGCACCCATCCCAGCCTCTGATCCGGCAATTTGGCGATGTACCATTGTCCTTCCATGCCAATGATCGTAACCCTGTCCCCCTGTTTCAGGGTATAAACAACCGAGGCACTTTCCGCAGGCCGGATATACATATTTCCCATAGGTACACTGACAGTCTTTTCCGGAAAAACCGGATCATCAGGGGGAAAGGCCGTGAGCACTGAGGGGAAACAGGCAGTCAGCATAAGGATAAATATGCCTGCATGAATCCCTCTGCAGAGCATTCGCCGGAACCGGATTCCCAGGGGGACACATCCGGATATCTGAACATAAGCAGTTGTTTTCATTGCGATCACTTCCATATGTCTGAAGGTTTCACTCATCTCTGCCTGTGAAAAACCGGGTTTTGCCTGACAGTTTTCCGAAAAAAGCAGAGTTACAGGACTTTGGAAGGTCCGGATACATCTGTTTTTTTCATTCGCTCCATGTTCAGCGTGGATTTGGGCTCCACAACCAGCAGATGGACATCCTGGGCTGCCACAAGGCGGTGGCCTGTGCCGCTGGGAATGATAAAGAGATCCCCATCGTTGAGTATGACCGTCTCATTCTGAAATTCAATGGTCAGCTGCCCTTTTAACACCAGATACAGTTCATCTTCGGTTTCATGCTGATGCCAGTCAAACTCCCCTTTCATTTTTGTGAGTTTGACAGACTGATTGTTGAAATCGCTGACCAGTTTTGACTGCCAGTATTTGTCAAAACTGCGGAGTTTTTCCGATATGTTTATCTTTTCCATTCTTCCTCCAGATTTTCCAAATTCCGGGGCCTCCGCTCCTTTACGGTCACGGCTCTGAACCTCCGGAATGATGATCATAGTCAGTAATTCTTTGAATATCAGAAATATTGATACACAATGCAGTGAAAATGGTCAAGTCCCATTTTTGGACAATAAAGAGGCATGGATTGTTTATGCAGAAAAATCAAATGGATCAAAATTTACGGCAGGCCAGAAGATATGACATGAATTCTGCCGCGTCCTTTGCCGTGACATCAATCCCGCACCGGTGCGCAAATTCCGGATCTGCCCGGAACAGGGGGCCGCCCGCGACGATCTGCGTTTTCACCGGGATTTTCTCACGGATCATTGCCAGTGCATCCTCTGTGTCAAACTGCAGTACTGTCATGCCCAGAATATCAGGTTCATGTTTCAGGCATTCTTCAATAATGAATTCCGGTGTGCAGAGAAGTCCCAGGTGATGCACCCGGACACCGGCAGCAGCAGCATACAGTCTGATGACCTCCAGCCCATGCCCCCATCCGTCATCCACAGTGGCTGTGAGCATGAGCGGCGGTTCATCCCAAAGTCCGGATATTCCATGTGTATCTTTCCATTCCAGCAGTTTCCGTGCCTCATCTGTGAAAAATGTGCGGGAGGGATGCGCAGTCTGCCGCAGTATTTCCAGAACTTCCCGGATTTTCAGGCTTAATCGTTCAGAATCGGACAATGATGAGCACCTGTTTGATTTTATCCCTGATTTTCCGGAGATTTTCTTACAATCAGGACAGAACATGGGGCCTTGTGCGCAACCCGGTTTGCCACACTGCCGAAAACCACCAGCCCCACGCCTGTAAGTCCGTATGAACCCATAATAGCGAGATCGGCTCTGTTTTCTGCCAGATATTTCACTATTTCTGTGGAAACATGGCCGTCAAGCACCACAAATTCATGGTCAATATGTTTCCCTATCCGTGAACCGTATTCCTGGTGCATCTGAGATTCAACCTTTGTGACAAAAGACTGAATCGGCTCATAGGGAGATACCCAGTCCGTATCGGTCATCAGGGGATTGACCACAGGCGGAAGCACATGAACGATGAAGAGTTTTGCATGAAACTTTTCCGTCATTTCGAGAGCTGCTTTAAAGGCATCCTCAGCATTTTCGGAAAAATCGGTACAGTAAACAATTTTTCTGATTGGCATGTCAGAAACCTCCTTTCGGTAAAAACAGTTGTCAGTTGTCAGTTATCAGTTATCAGAGGCAGGATCAGGAAAAAAAGAAACCTGAAAACAGAACTCTTATTCAGTGATTCTGTGCACCATCTGCGCTTAACAGTGTGCGAAGCACATCCTCCTTGCCTACGATTCCCACCAGTTTTCCATTCTTTACGACCGGAAGGGTGTGGAAATTCCTGTCCACCATAAGCGCGGCCACTCCGCTCAGACCTGTTTCAGGCGTAACTGATACAGGATTCGGAGTCATGGCATGGGACACAGTTGTGGCAGCAACCTTCTGCACCTGTTTTTCCAACTGCTTCATGGAAGTCAGGGGGATAAATCCGTCCAGAAAAGTGAAGAAAGAGGGCAGCGGGAGTTTTTTCTGCTGGGCTATCAGATCACTCTGACAGAGGATTCCCTTCAGTTCCCCTGTTTCACTGACTACCGGAATGCCGTTAATCCGCTTTTCCAGCAGAATCTGCGTGGCTTTGGTGATTTCCGTTTCCGGCGAAACCGTAATCACATCCTTTGTCATAATATCTTTGACTGTAAGCATGGGCATTACCTGATCCTTAAAATGTTCCGGGTTGGCAGAGCAGCGGTCATCATCCGCAGGTGATTGACAGTATTATTCATATCTATAGGACAACTGAGGGGTTCCGTCAAGGCAAAAAGCTGTGCAGGTACACCGCTTTATAGAATCTGTATCTCATATTATCCATGCAATATCAAATGGATGTATTTTATAAAATTTCATGCACTGCAATATTTTTATATAGTTTTTAAAATAAAGATTATTGACTGAAAACCCTAAGGGTTTCCAAAACCGGTCAAATCCGTTGATTCGGGGCTGTCATCGGAGCGAAAAAAATCCGCAAGGATTGATATTATTATAGAAAAAGCCAAAAAAACAAATCAGAATCCCGGAAGGGATGACATTATCAGCCGGTTTGACCCACTATCCCAAAACCCTTAGGGTTTTTTGGACAAACATTTTCTTCAACACTATATAAAATCTGATAAATAACTGTGAATTGGCCTTTGTGGGAATTTGCCTCTTCGCTACAGACTGAAAATTTATAGTTTTTTTGAGAACTTCTGTCCTCTGCAAAACCCGGTGGAGGAGTGCAGAAATTAAGCGGAGCGGTTTTTTGCACAGAGGACAAAAGTTGAGGAAAATATTATAATTTGCAAAACCTGCCCTGTCTGACAGTGCTTTGCAAAGACCTGCCTGTTTTGCAGGAAACATTCAGGAAAGATCGCGCATAACCCAGATCCGCTCCCACAGGGAAAAAAGCCGATTAAACTGTACTATGGAACAGTTTATGATATTTCCGGAAAATAGCACAGTTTTTTCTTTCCCATAGCACAGTTTTTATTATAATTCTGTGTATGTCACTGAATTTTAAGAAATTCATACAATGGCATGATTTATGCTTATAATCAGGACAGACTGCTTCAGATATTGTGTATCCCAAAATCATCTACTACATGACCACGTTGAATTTTATATAATCCCCTCTTGAGAGGGGCAGGGGTGTGTCTGTTCCCCATTGCCGGAACACACCCCTTTATCCCCTCTCAAGAGGGGAATTGATACCATAAAATCCAAATTGGTTGTGTACTACCATCCCAGGAGGAATTTCCATGACAGAAAAAGTTTATCAGGACGGCGAATTTTACAACTATCCCCTTATCATCAAAAAACTGCTCAACACCCCGCTGATTTATTCCCCGGATCAGGAAATCGTTTACAGAGACAAACTGCGCTATACCTACCGGGATCTGAATGAACGCATCCACCGGCTTGCCAATGGTTTGGAAAAACTGGGCGTAAAAGCAGGAGACACTGTGGCTGTTTTTGATTATGACAGCAACCGCTTTCTGGAATGCTTTTTTGCCATTCCCATGATGGGAGCGGTGCTGCAGATGGTGAACTGGCGTCTGTCAGCCGAGCAGATTGTCTACACCATCAATCATGCAGAGGCAAAAGTTATTGTCATCAATTCGGATTTTCTGCCCATTCTCAAAGAAATCCGTCCCAAACTGGAAAGAGTGAAGGCAGTTGTGGTGATTCCGGAACAGGGAACCGTGCCGGATACCGGTCTGAAAATTGATGCCGTGTATGATGACATGCTGAAAGCCGCTTCTCCCTCATACGATTTTCCGGATCTGGATGAAAACACCAAAGCCACCACTTTTTACACCACAGGCACAACCGGAGATCCCAAAGGGGTTCACTTCACCCATCGCCAACTGGTGCTGCATACCCTTTGCACCTGCATTGGAGCAGGCTGTTTTGAAACCATAGGCCGCTTCCGTTCCAATGATGTGTATATGCCCATCACGCCTATGTTCCATGTTCATGCCTGGGGCATTCCCTATATTGCCACCATGCTGGGTGTCAAACAGGTGTATCCTGGCAAATACGAGCCGGAAATGCTGCTGAAACTGATTGTTACAGAAAACGTCACTTTCTCCCACTGCGTTCCCACCATTCTCCAGATGCTCACGTCCAGCCCTGCTGCGAAAAAATTTGACCTGTCCAAATGGAAAGTGGTTATTGGCGGAGCCAAAATGCCCAAGGGACTGGCAAAGGCTGCATGGGATATGGGAATCACGGTTTATACGGGTTACGGCATGTCTGAAACCTGCCCGATTATCTGTCTTTCCACACCGAAACAGCATATGATGGGATTGGAGCGGGATGATCTCATTGATGTGCTGATCAAAACCGGGCTGCCCATCCCCCTGTCAGAAGTGGAAATTATGGATGGCAATGACAATCCCCTGCCCCATGACGGCATGACTCCGGGCGAGGTGGTGTTCCGCACACCCTGGCTCACGCAGAGTTATTTCAAAGCACCGGAAAAAACAGCAGATCTCTGGCGCAACGGCTGGCTGCACAGCGGGGATGTGGGACATATTGATGAGGAAGGCTATCTGCAGATTACAGACCGGATCAAGGACGTGATCAAAAGCGGCGGGGAATGGGTTTCCTCTCTGGATTTGGAAAACCTGATGAGTCAGCATCCCGCAGTGCAGGAATCCGCAGCCATTGGGGTTCCGGATCAGAAATGGGGGGAACGTCCCATGATGATTGTAAAAATCAAACCTGATTTTCAGGGCAAAGTCACAGCCGATGAGCTGAGAGCCTATATGAAAAAGGCATCGGAAGAAGGCAAACTGCCCCGTTACGGTGTGCCGGATCGCTATGAGTTTGTAGATGAGATTGCCAAAACCAGCGTAGGCAAGCTGGATAAAAAAGTTATGCGCCAGATGTACAGATAAGCTGTGCTGCACAGATTTTCCTGCGTAATACCGATTCTCCATTGGTTTTATACAATGCGGAATACAAATCCGGAGGAGTGCAAAAAATGAGCGGAGCGGTTTTTTGCACCTTCATAAGCATATTTTCAATGGAGAATTGGTAGAAGTCAGCATAAATCTTCGGGTATAGCATTTTCACAAAAACCGGATTTTTTGGAAAAATCCGGTTTTTTGTCCGTTTTTTGCAATGATCAGGCAGATAGTGGAGACAGTTTTATGAAATGGGTGGAAATCATCAGGATCAGAACAGAGGGGATTGAGGGACTGCCAGAGGACATGCACGCGGAACTGGCGCAGCAGTTGAAACAGTGTCCTGAATCACAGGAACTGAAAAAGGTAAATCTCTACGTCCATACCTCGGTTCCCAATGATCTGATGATTTCCATGACCTGGGATACTTCTGATGCCCGGCCCTGGGGAAGCGAGCTGGGCAAAAGTCTTTGTCAGGAACTGCGTCAGTATGGTCTTACAGATCATTCTGTGTGGATTGAAAAAAACTGATACTTGGTGTTCTGCTGATAAAAAAAACTGATTTTTAAAAAAAATCAGGATTTTAAAAGATAATGTTACTCATAAGATTTGATGGTACAGCCACGAATTGCACGAATGACACTAATTGCATGAATTATGGTTTGTGCATTCGTGCAGATTCGTGTTATTCGTGGCTGTTATACATTTTTATAAACTCTGCTGAGGCAGTCCTTTCGAATGCGGTATTTTACAACCGAAATGTTTCAAGTAATGGTATATATGGATTCAACTGCAACGAAAATCCGGTTTTTTAAATTAAATGCACGAAGAATTCCGTTTGTCAGCTTACCGGTAATCCTCCCGCACAGGATAAAACACATCCAGCACCCGGCTGTCGGTAATTGCCCGTCCTGAATGCCGTGCATTGGGAGGAATAACACACACATCTCCGGGATGCATTATCTTTGCCTCCCCGTTCACCGTAAGTTCAAACTCGCCTTCCAGAATATTGGCTACCTGCTCGTGCGGGTGGGAATGTTCCGGCAGTACCGCACCTGCATCAATATTCCAGTAGGAAAAAGTCATATTTTCCGTATGCACAAATTTTGCCCGCAGTCCGGGAAGCATTTCCCGGACTTTCAGAGCATTCATGTCAACAAATCCCATTTTTCCATCTCCTTTCAAATTTTCGGTAATATCTTAATAAATTTGGGTTGCGCTACAGAAACTGCAGGGATTTTTTATAAGCAGGGATTATAAAAAAATCCTTTCTTACATAAATCCTTGTAGTTGTATAAAGGATTTCAGGAATCTAAAAATCCTTTCTTACATAAATCCCTGTAGTTGTGAACGCCACTACCCTGTTATCCGCAATCTCTTTTACTCATTCAAAACCTTCAATATTTCCTCTTCCACTGTGACTGTGGAAATTTTTACACCAATGGGGCCGCCTTTGAGTTGCATTTTCACGGGCTTTTTGTTACGGATGAGGATGAGTTCAATGCTTTGTTTCTGTGCGCTTTTCTTTACAGCGGCGGTCAGTTGCGGAGCGGATGTGATCCGTATGCCGTCATAAACCACAATCAGATCGCCCGGTAAAATATTTGCCTTCTGTGCCTGACTGTTTTCCCTAATGCCATCCACTTTTACAGCATTTCCTTTCCGTTGTTTGTAAAATTCCTCCAGATTATTCCGAACAGTGACTGTATTCGGATGATTTTTCCCCAGTTTTTTTTCACATATCACCAAAGAACGCTTGTATAAAGGTTCGGCTTGTTCATAACAGCCCTGATTTCGGTACAGTTCGGCAAGACTGTTGAGTGACTGTGCAACATCTGGATGTTCCTGCCCCATCACCTTTTCCCTGATTGCCAAAGAGCGTTTCAACAGAGGTTCAGCCTGTTCATAACAGCCCTGAGAATTGTACAGTACGGCAAGACTGTTGAGTGACTGTGCAACATCTGGATGTTCCTGCCCCATCACCTTTTCCCTGATTGCCAAAGAGCGTTTGATAAGATGTTCGGATTCCTCATAACGGCCCTGAAAATAATACTGTCGGGCCAGATTACTGAGTGCAGTAGCAACATGCGGATGTTCCTGTCCCAGAACTTTTTCCCAAATTCCCAAAGAGCGTTTGTGCAGAGGTTCGGCTTTTTCATAACTGCCCTGAGAATCATACAATGCCGCCAGATCGTTGAGTGAAGCGGCAACATCCGGATGTTCCTGTCCCAGAACTTTTTCCCGGATAGCCAAAGAGCGTTTGTACAGAGATTCGGCTTCTTCATAACTGCCCTGATAATAATACAGCAAGGCCAGATTGTTGAGTGAAGCGGCAACATGCGGATGTTCCTGTCCCAAAACTTTTTCCCGGATAGCCAAAGCGCGTTTGTGCAGAGGTTCGACTTGTTCATAACGGCCCTGATTTCGGTACAGTTCGGCCAGATTGTTGAGTGCGGTGGCAACATGCGGATGTTCCTGTCCCAGAACTTTTTCCCAAATTCCCAAAGAGCGTTTGTGCAGAGGTTCGGCTTTTTCATAACTGCCCTGAGAATCATACAATGCCGCCAGATCGTTGAGTGAAGCGGCAACATCCGGATGTTCCTGTCCCAGAACTTTTTCCCGGATA
>CAZHPS010000145.1:0-4309 GCA_964534335.1 uncultured Desulfobacterales bacterium | reverse complement strand
GTTGAGTGAAGCGGCAACATCCGGATGTTCCTGTCCCAGAACTTTTTCCCGGATAGCCAAAGAGCGTTTGTGCAGAGGTTCGGCTTCCTCATATCTGCCCTGATCTCGGTACAGTCCGGCCAGATTGTTGAGTGAAGCGGCAACATCCAGATGTTCCTGTCCCAGAACTTTTTTACTGATAGCCAAAGAGCGTTTGTACAGAGGTTCGGCTTCCTCATAACTGCCCTGAGAATAATACAGTCCTGCCAGATTGTTGAGTGAAGCGGCAACATTCGGATGTTCTTTTCCCCAAACACGTTCCCCGATTTCCAGAGATTTTTGAAGAGGTTCAATTCCTTCTTTGTATGTGCCTGAAAAATAACAGGCTGAACCCCATTTCTGAAGATATTCCCCCAGAATCAGATCATTTCCCGGTGGAACCAGTTCCGCCGCCTCTTTGTAATATTTCACTGCTCCTTTGTAATCCAATAAAGTATTTTTCAATTCCCCGTTTTCTGCGGCAGCTTCGGCGGCTGAGAGCAGTCGTTTGTTTCTGGCCTCCTGAAGCTGGCGGATCATCTGCTCTTCCTGCTTTGCAGCTTCCACATCCCTGTCTTTGGCCTGATTCAGCAGTTTCTCAGCCTCATCAAAATTATCGTTTTTCAACGCCTCCAGTGCTTTTTTCTTCAAATCCTCCACAAGCGGATCATCTGACTGAAAGCCTTCAAGTTTGTTTAACAATTCTTTGTATTTCCCGGCAATTTCTTCCAATTTGGCCTGCAACTGATCCGGCTGAACCTGTTTTTCTTCCAAAATCTTAAAGAAATGCTGAACCGCCTGTTCGGTGATGTTCAGGTCTTTCCTCAGTTTTTCTGCAAAACCGCCAAGAATTTTTTCAATTTTTTCTTCGGACAGGCCGTAATTGATGTTGACATCTCCGTCTGCTTTTATGGCCGGGCTTTGGTTTCCGGAAGTGGAAATTTTTTCTTCTGCATAAGCGGAATGAAAGAAAATCAAAGGCAGAAATGCCATTACCAATTTAAAAAATATTGTTTTACTATTCATATAATTATCCTTTGTTCAACAGACATTGGGAATTTTACTCTTCCGCCCAGTATAGGCATACTGTTTGCAGAAAATTGGGAATTTCCATAAATTCCGTAACATCCGTAAGGTGGGCACATGTTTTTCCGTGCCCACCCTACAATTCATCTTTGTTTAATAGTTTATATTCACATCCCCATTGGAAACCACAGCGGGGCTTTTCTCGCCTTCGGTTTTGACATTCACCGATGTTTTTGCGTCTGACATATTCTTTCCATCTTCCTCTTTCACAGGAATTTCAATCACCACTTCCCCTGTTTCAACCGCAGACTTGGCTATCTGAATCATGTGCGTTTCAGACTGATACTTCACCTGCAGTTTTATTTCTTTACGCTCATCAAAATCATAAATTGCAAGGGAAAAATGGCCTTGCATGTCTGATTCCGTGCGGCTGTATGCTGAGGTGTCTGAAATCTCAGCCCCGGCAGCCGGTTCCATTGGCTGTCCGTTTTTCACAACCCGGACAATTCCTTTCATTTCCCGCACAGAACGGGGGACAATTTTTACATCCGGACTGACAGTCCCGATTTTCACCTCCGGCGGTTTGGGTATTTCCATCTTCACATTCCCGGCTTCTGCCCTCTGAATTTTTTTGTACTGCGTCTGGGACTGATAGTCTGCCATGAGTTCAATTTCCTGCATCTGCCGGTCATCCGGGATACTCAGTCTGAAATTGCCATCTTTGTCTGTCTCGGTTCTGTTACCGGACACACCCGCAAGGGAAATCGTTGCTCCGTAAACAGGCCCGATTGCTTTTTCTTCCTGAACAAAGCGGACCTTCCCCGAAATTTCCAGAAAAACCGGAGCGGGATTGTGCAAAGAATGGGCGATGATGAGAAACATCAAAGTGACAAGAAAACCGGACATTGCCCCGCCGAATTCATACTGCTCCTGTTTACCGGTTTTCCTGAACATGCCGGAACTCCGCATAATGCCAAACATGACCACAGCCGCAGTCAGGCTGATGACTGTAAATCCGGCATAAACCGCAAATATGCTGAAATCTCTGGAATACCGGTCAAGAAGTGTAAAAAGGGCGTTTCTGCTGATAAAACAAATGCCTGTGATTGCGCCAATGAGAATCAGCAGCACGGCAAACGCGGGAAGCAGGGAAGGGGGTTTTTCTTTTTCATTTGAGGGAACGGACTTGTCTGCGGGTTTCTTACTCTCCGGCCTGTTTTGAACAGAGGGAGCATCCGGCAAAGGTTTGGCAGCATTCGGAACGGTATTATGAACACCGTCACTTTCCGCGTGAGCGTTTAGCTGCGTCCGGATGGCCTGCAATATTTTTTCAATGCCTTTTTTCCAATCCGGAAAAAGGTCTGTCATTACCAGTTCCCGCAGTTTTTCATGTGCAGGCTCGCAGGCATCCAACCGTACCGGAATGAGAAAAATATCATTTTCAGGAAATTCTTCAATCTGCTCCAGAGCGCGGATTACTTCCCTGTTGACCTGCCCCCGCTTCACAGAATGGGAAGAAAGAAGCACAAGAAAAAAACGGCTCTCCCGTATGGCACTGCGGATGGCAGAATCCCTGCGCTGTCCGGGCAGCAGATCTTCTGATTCAAGCCATGTTTGAATTCCGGCTTTTTTCAAATCCGCAGAAAGCCTTTTTGCCGCTTCCCTGTCCCCGGACGCATGACTGATGAACACCCTGTGTTCCATAAGAGATGAAGGCATATGATTTTTATCCTGAATGATGATTTTTATCTCGTTTCCACGCTCCGCGTAGGAACGGGTGCCAATCCCGGTCAATCCATGAATCCTGAGAATCCGGGTTCGGACAGTGTGCAGACTGTCTGAACCCGGATTTGTCTGACTGTTCTGATTTGTCTGATGCAGAACCGGGGAGAAATCAGAGAAATCAGATGAATCAGACAAATCAGAGTTCAGACAGTCACACACAGGAGGCAGAGTGGGGCGCATTCCCACGCAGAGCGTGGGAACGAGGAATGTCAGCAAACCCAAACCCCTATCTTTTCCCGGTCAGATATGCTTTGCGGATGGTTCCGGAAATCACGGGCAGATTTTGTGCATCCGGCGGAGTAAATCCAAAAAGCAGTTGCAGAAAATTCATGACAATGCGGAAGGTCGCGCCCCAGAGCATTTCCCTTTCCCCTTCACTTTCATACATAAAACAGGAAAAATCCTGCGTGTTCCTGTGAATTTTTTCTTCCACCCGTGCAGAATACTGGACCCGGTACAGGGCATAATGCGCAGGATTGAGCAGACAGCGCAGGGGAATATAAACCACTTTTTCCACTTCCCAGTTGGGGAAAAATCGCTTCTGTCCGGAAATCCATGCTGCCAAAGGATAGATAATCCGCCGGAACATGACAAGCCGCGCGGGAGCAAGAGGCCCCAAAAAACGGACGCGGAAAGGATTCATCCGCATTTCCTCAAATCCTTCCCGCAGTCCGGCTGCAAACAGATGTGCAATGCTGCGTGCTGCCTGGGGATGCTGTTTTTTCATTGCAGACCAGTAAGGCCATTGCCGCATGGGAAATTCGGGCAGGGTGACAAGTCCGGCAAGCACATCATCCAGCACAGGTGTCAGTCCCCCGCCCGGACAGCACAAATCACCGGGCTGGCGTACATTCACGGATCTTTTGTTCAGAATCAGGCAGATGTCAGAATTTTTCCCGTATTCCGGGCCAAGCAGAAACAGCACAGCGGAAGCCTCTGAAATCAGAGACGCGTCCGGAATATAATCGGCTTCCGGATTCATGGAGCGGAAAATCAAATCTGCAACCTTTTTCCTGAAAATTTCAGGTTTTTCTCTCAGCAGGCCGGTATTCTCCATGCTATTTTCGCCCTGTTCTCTGCGCATGTTTGCGGATATGGCCGATGATGTCTTCCAGCACCACATTCACACTGAATACATTGACCTTGTAAAAATCCGGATCAGCCTTGTCAGGATTGTCAAAACCGGGGGTATGATTGACTTCCACAAAATAGTATTTCCCATTGTTTTTGATAATATCCAGCCCGCAGAGATCCCGTTTGAACACGCGTGCAGATCTTTCGGATTCTTCCCGGATAAAGGGTTCTATGGTACTGAGATCAATGGTTTCTTCCCGTGCGCCCAGACAACTGTTGTTGCGGAATTCCTCAGATTCATTGTGCCACCGCTGCTCCACCCGGCGCAGTTTGTAATCTGAAATCACATAGCGGTATTCCACATCATTGGGAATAAATTCCTGCAAAATGAAAAAGGTTCTTTCTT
>CAZHPS010000144.1:0-14160 GCA_964534335.1 uncultured Desulfobacterales bacterium | reverse complement strand
CCTTGAACAGATATTTGAGGGGCTCCACCAGTTTCAGTTTCATTTTTTCCGGCAGTCCGCCCACATTATGGTGGGATTTGATCACAGCCGTTGGGCCGCCAAACGCGGACACGGATTCAATAATATCCGGATAAAGGGTTCCCTGAGCCAGAAACTGTGCATCTCCGACCCTGTGCGCCTCTGCCTCAAACACCTCCATGAACACCCGTCCGATGATTTTGCGCTTTTGTTCCGGATCAGTCACTCCTTTGAGTTCATTGAGAAAATTTTCCGATGCATCCACAAAGCGCATATTTATATTCAGATGCTGTGCAAACCTGCGTTTCAACTGGATTGCCTCATCTTTGCGCAGCAGACCGTTATCGACAAAAATGCAGGTCAGATTATGACCGATGGCCTTGTGGATAAGCAGGGCAGCAACAGAGGAATCCACGCCCCCGCTGAGTCCGAGAATCACTTTGCCATCCCCCACGGTTTCCCGTACCTGTGCAATGGTCTCTTTGGCAAAGGATTTCATGGTCCAGGTGGGGATACATCCGCAGATCTGAAACAGAAAATTCCGGAGTATTTCCTGCCCCCTTGGGGTATGCTCCACTTCCGGATGAAACTGCAGGCCGTGATACTGCCCGTTTGCATGGGCAATGGCCGCTATTTCCGTGTTTTCCGTGGATGCCGTGATTTCAAATCCCTGGGGCAGACTTTCTGCGGAATCCCCGTGGCTCATCCAGCACTGGATCGGATTTTCCCCGATTCCGTGAAAAAGCCCCTCTTTTTTCCGGATATGGAGCTGGGCAAATCCGTACTCCCGTTTTCCCGCACCTTTTATATTTCCGCCCAGGGTATGAATCATAAACTGCATTCCGTAGCAGATGCCCAGCACCGGAATTCCCAGATGCAGAATCTCCGGATCTGCCTTTGGGCTGTCTTTTTCATAAATGCTGGAAGGTCCGCCGGAAAGGATAATGCCTTCTGGCCTGAGTTTCCGGATTTCATCCAGAGCAAATGTGGGAGGAACAATCTGGCAGTATACATGGTTCTCCCTGACCCTTCGGGCAATTAACTGGTTGTATTGGGAACCGAAATCAATAATCAGTATCATTATTATCTCCTGCGTGTATCTGCTGAACAGTACTGTCAGCAGATCAAAAAATTTCAGAAAAAGTGCAAAAAAACAGGCAGAGAAAAACCGGATTTTTTTACACTCCTGCAATCATTTCAAAGACTCCAGAAATTCGGATGCCTGCTTTTTTCTGCCTTCATCCACTCCTTTCATCTCCATCAGGCTCTGTATAGCTGCTTTTGCCTCGGCATTTCTGTATTCAGCCCTGTACGATTTGGCAATGCTGAGCCATGCTTCCCACTTATGCCAGTCCATGCCATCTCCGGCAGTGATGCATTCAGAAAGAAGTTTCCGTGCCTCTTTGTATTTTTTCTTTGCAATCAGACCGGCACCGGCAATCATGCGGGCTTCTGAACGTGCACAGGGCCAAAGTCCGGGCATGGCTGCGAGTTTTTCCCAGGCATTGTAAGCCTCGTCCCAAATCCCTTCGTCTATCCATGAATGGGCAAGAAGATACTGTGCCTCAGCTTTTGAGCCTGCATCAGCCTCCCGTGTATCCAGACTGATCCTGAAAAGAAGCCGTGCCTCATGAAACCTCTTCTGATTTTTCAGAATAAATCCAATCTGATTGCGCGCCCGCACAGCGTCTGAAGCATTTTCAGCCAAAGCCAGTGCCAGTCCGAACTCAGCCTGGGCTACGGGTGCATCACCTTTTCCATTTTTGTCAAAACCTGCCTGCATGGCCTTTTTGTAAAGGTCTTCCCTGTCTGATATGTTATCCGCATCTGAACACAGAACCGCACATGTCAGAAACAAAGCAACCATAAACCAGCTCTCCTTTTTGCCTGATCACCTCCAAGCCAAAAGCAGTTGGGATCCGGGAAATATTAATATGAATCATCCATTTTTACAAGCTGTTTTGCCAAATCCGGCTGATCCGGGATTTTTTTGGGGAAAAAAATAAAATCGGAACATTCCGGAAAGGAGAAAAAAATATTCTGTCCGGAAAATCTTTTTCTGTCAATATTTATATTCTTGACAATACAGCACTGATTTTATACTAAACAGCAAAACATTTTTTTGGAAAATCCGGGCTCCCCATATGGAATCCGGGATATTTGTATGAAAATCAGTATATTCTGATTCTTTTTTTGTTTTGTGACCTTCGGGTCACTGTGTCAGGGGAATGTCAGACAGAAACCATTTACTTTACTTCAGAGAGGAAAAACATGAACATTTTGATTTTCGGGCCTAACGGCAGCGGCAAGGGAACACAGGGAACTTTGATCAAGGACAAATTCAAAATTGCACACATTGAGTCAGGTGCGATTTTCCGTGAAAACATCAAGGGCGGCACTGAACTGGGCAAAAAAGCCAAAGCCTATATTGACAAAGGCGATCTGGTTCCTGACGAAATCACCATTCCCATGATTCTGGATCGTCTGAAAAAAGATGACTGCAAAAGCGGATGGCTGCTCGACGGTTTCCCCCGCAACAAAGTCCAGGCCCAGAAACTGGATGAAGCTTTGAAAAAAGCAGGCATCAAACTGAATTTTGTGGTGGAAATCCTTTTGGACAGACAGATTGCCAAAGACAGAATCATGGGACGCAGACTCTGCGTAAATGACAACAACCATCCCAACAATATCTTTATTGACGCGATCAAACCCAATGGGGACAAATGCCGGGTCTGCGGCGGTGCGCTGTCCTCCCGTGCTGACGATCAGGATGAAGCCGCGATTGACAAGCGTCATTCCATTTATTATGACACCAATACCGGCACGCTGGCCTCAGCCTATTATTTCCGGGATCTTGCCAAAAAAGACAAATCCATGAAATACGTCACAGTCGAGGGCAGCAGCCCCATCAACAAGGTAAAAGAGGAACTGCTTTCCCAACTGTAGTTCTGATGCTGAGATATCCCGCTTTTTTTCAGGAGCCGGGAAAAGTCTCATACTGACCGGAAAAACTGCCCGCTGTCCGAGCCTATGATCCGTCCGGACTGCGGGCTTTTTTATGCTGAAAAAAAACTCTTGCAAATCCGGATATTCTGTTATATAAAGTAATGTTTATATTTAGCGATAAAAATAACCACCGGAAAAATAATATATTTATTCTTAAACAGGTGGAAAGAAAGGGGCGAAGAAGTTTGAAAGCTATCGAAGTCAGGGTTATTGACAACGACCTGGAAAAGGCCATGCGGATTCTCAAGAAAAAGATTCAGAATGACGGTCTTTTCAAGCGGCTCAAGCTGAAAAAAAGCTATGAAAAGCCGAGCGAGTACCGGCGTAGGAAAGAGCGCGAGTCTGTAAGACGGCAGAGGATCGCAGCCTCCAGACGCAGATACAGCAACAGCAGATAGTGGCAGATTGTTATGCGGCCCGGCGGGACAGTCTCTGTTCTGTCCGGGTTTTTTTGCACAAACGTATTTCTGATGCATCCGTATCTTTGCTATCCGAATCCGGATGCCGGGATCAGTTATGACAGAAAAAAGTGAATATACCCAATGTCTTGAAGCCATGTACAGGCTGCAGCGTTTTGGCATCATACTGGGTCTTGATACTATTTCCAATATTCTCAAATATTTGGGAAATCCACAGAACCATTTCAGAACCGTTCATGTCGCGGGAACCAATGGCAAGGGATCTGTGGCCTCCACTCTGGCCTTTATCCTGCATCTGGCCGGATTCCGCACCGGACTTTATACATCTCCCCATCTGGTGCGGTTCAACGAAAGAATCTGCATCAATAACCGGCCCGTTTCAGATGAGGCTGTGCTGGAAGCTTACAAAGCAGTGAAAAATGTGCCGCGCGGAGAAAGGGAACTGACCTTTTTTGAATTTTCCACAGCAATGGCCTTTGATATTTTCGCGAGGGAGAAAACAGACTGGGCAGTAATTGAAACCGGCATGGGCGGCCGTCTGGACGCGACCAATCTGATCAGTCCCGAAGTTTCTGTTATCACCAATATTTCTCTGGAACACCGGGAATATCTGGGAAACACGGTTGAGGAAATCACAGGGGAAAAAGGCGGAATCATCAAGCAGAACCGGCCAGTTGTCACGGGAGTGGGGCAGGAAAGTGCGGCTGAGGTTCTCCGAAAGATTGCCTCTGAAAAATCCGCCCCTTTGTACCGTTTTGGTGAGGCATTTCAGGTAAGCGAAGGCACAGAAGGCAGTTTCACTTATCACGGAATATGGAACACATGGACAGATATGCGGCCCGGCCTTTCCGGCCGGTATCAGATTGACAATGCAGCGCTTGTTCTTGCGGCATGTGAGATTCTGATACAAAATGGCGTGAACATCACTGCGGAGCATATCCGTCAGGGGCTTTTGCGCAACCGCTGGCCCGGACGTCTAGAAAAGGTTTGCCAGTCGCCCCCGGTTATTCTGGACGGCGCGCACAATCTGGAAGCCGCAAAGGTGCTGGCAGACTATCTTTCAGAAAACAGGGCGCATCGGAAGATCATCATGGTTATGGGTATTCTGGATGACAAACCCTATAAAGAAATGATGCAGTATCTGCTGCCCCTGTGCAGAAAAGTCATTATCTGTCAGGCAAAAACCGGCAGGGCAATCCCGGCGGCAAACCTTGCTGCTGCCGCAAAAGAGATAATTGCTGATACCCAAATCATTCCGGATGTGGGGCAGGCTCTGGCCCATGCCATGAAAACAGCATCTTTGGAAGATATGATCTGCGTGGCCGGTTCCCTTTACGTGGTCGGCGAAGCCAAAGAGCATCTGGAAAAACAGGGAATCCCCTCTTTTGTGCGGGAAGCCTGAAAGATTCCCGCCCGTCTTTATCCCAAAATCCCATTCCCGAATCCCTTCAGGCCGACACTGAAAAATTTTCCGGTTAAGGCTGTTTTTTCATCATTTTGAAACCCATACCCATTTCACTGTACTTTCACATATTTTTCCTGTGTACAGGACAAAAATCATAACATCCTGATATTGTTGTTTCCGGCTGTTTTGGGTAAAAAATATAAATATCTGATATTTAAAAAAATCCAAAAATCCGGATAATTTTTTGATAGTGGGTCAAACCGGCTGATAATGTCATCCCTTCCGGGATTCCGTTTATTTTTTCAATTTTTTCTATAATAATTTCAATCCTTACGGATTTTTCCGGCACCGGTTTCAGGCTCAGATCAACGGATTTGACCCACTACAAATTTTTTGTCCTGTATTCAGGAGGTGCGCTCAGTTTCGGAAGGCAAAAATACAGTTTTTGCACTCCTTTGGAAATTTTTCGGTCGGCTGACATTCAATAAATTCAAAGAACTGAAAATCAACTGCATAACTCCCGGACTTTTTCAGCATAATTTTACAAAAACATTGATTTTCTGAAAATTTTCCTGTAATTGTCAGAATCGGGGCATTGTAAAAAACAGAAGGAATCTGTCATGGCATTTTTTTACAACTGTCCGGTCTTACAGAACAATAAATTTTATGGCAGTGTTTTTTTGACTGACAGGCTTTTGGATTTTTCCCCCGGAGGCCAAATCCTTTTTGCAGGAAAAGCGGCTGCCAATAAGTAAGGTTCCATAAATTTTCGGGCATAAAATTTTCAGAAAACCGGATTTTTTGGAAAAATCCGGTTTTTTGAATACACGAAAATAATACACGAAAATTTTTGTTTGCCTACTACTGTCAACAGCTATCTGCCAAACTTATAATACAGGAGAAGAAAAATGGAAGAAAAAACTGCTGATTTTTTACGTATTATTGCTTCAGTCATCATTCCGCCCATAGGTGTTTTTTTTCAGGTGGGATTTGGACTGCATTTCTGGCTCAATATCCTGCTCACCCTTTTGGGATATGTGCCGGGTCTGATACATGCCATTTGGATTATTGTAAAAAAATAAAAATGGGACTGGCAACCCAGGGCAGTTAAGTTCTTTAAAAAATCCCCTCCTGAGAGGGCAGGGGTGTTTTGGATATGCGCGATTCCGGACACACCCCTTTATCCCCCTCAGGAGGGGAATGATACCAATTCTCCATTGAATTTATACAAATCTTTAACTCTGACTCGTTCCCACGCTTTGCGTGGGAATGCAGACGGGACGTTTCACGTCCCTTGTGTGCTGTTTTCCGGTCACGGGACGCAAAGCGTCCGGAAGGCATTCCCACGCAAAGCGTGGGAACGAATTAAATATAATTTCAATGGAGAATCGGTATGAGAACTTAACAGCCCGGACTGGCAACCGGGGCAACCAGTCCCGGTAACAAGTGTCAGGCAGCAAATAACCGGCAACCAGTGCCCGGTTCCAGGCAACAGGTATCAAATGCCGATAACCTGCAACCAGTAAACCGGCACACCAGAGGAAAGGCCCTGTCATGTCATTCAAAGAGAATCTGCTGAAAAAAATCCGGATCAATACCCTTGCACAGAGAATCGGAAATACCATCGCCCCTTCCGGCAGTGAAAAACGCATGGATATGAAAAACATGCGAAGTCTGCTGGAAATCGGGGAATATGTCTGTCAGAAGGAAAGGGATATGGAACTGTATATTCTGGAAGACAGCGGAGGGGAAAAAAAGAAAATTCTGGTGCTCGACAATGATCTGCCCATCTACCATACGACAATTGCTGATCTTGCCATGCGCAAAAGTCCCACAGTCAAGGAAATGCTCAATATCCGCAATGCCATGAAAATTCTCAATGACAGTGATGTGGTGCTGAGCAAAAAAGAGCAGTCTCTGCAAAGCATCCGGCAGCAGTGCATTGACCGGCTCGATCTTTCCTTTGAACCATCAGACATTGATGAAATCGAAAAAGACGGCGCGGTTTCCCTTGAAAGGTCTTATACAGACGGGGTGACACAGTCGCTTGATCTGTTTGCGGAACTGCTGGGTTATGTTCCTGCGCCGGAGAAATTCCGGCTCAGCAATCATAAAATTATTGGCCGGTTACAGAGAAAAGATACCGGAGAACTTATTTTTGGGCCGGTGGTAATTTACAGCCTTATTCACAACACTCTCCGTATGACAGAGCAGATCCTCAGCAGTCTGAATAAGGATGATGCGGAAATGATTCCGAAACTGGCGGCTGAAAAAATCAAACCGTCCGGAGAGGGAGCGCAGGTGTTTGCCTTTCTGAAAAAAGCAGTTCTGTCGGAAAAACACTGAATTCCAGCAGAGCGGATGTCTCTGCCCCTATCGTCAGCGAGGTTTTGTTTGGAAAAACATTTTACCATTCTCTGCATGGAAAAAAAGGATTACTGCCGCAGTGCAGTGAAAAGCATTTCAGATGAGGGATGCCGGTATCATATCCGCAGTGCCTCATCCTTTGCCGAAGCTGTGGAACTGCTTGGCAGGGAGGAAATTCATCTGATTCTTGCAGATGAGAAAATGCTCCATGCAGTGGAAGAACTGATTCCACTTTATCCTGATCCGGTAAAAATTCTCACGGGTTACGGAAATGATCCGGAAATTCTGATTCGAGCGATCAACTGCTGTGGCATCCGCTCTTTTGTCACTTTCAGCACAGATGAAACACAGTTGCGCAATGCTGTTGCCCAGGGTTTGGAAAGTTATCAGAAACAGAAGGAAAACAAAAGACTTGTGGATGATTTGCAGTATATGTTCCACAAAATGAACTTTCTTCATGAAATTTCCGGAAAAATATCGGAAATCAAACCTCTTCCGCGGCTGCTCAGTGACATCATGGAAAGCAGCCGCTCTGTTATGAACGCGGAGGCCAGTTCCCTGCTTTTGTATGATCCCGGTGAAAACAGACTGCATTTCAACATCACCATAGGAGACAAGGGGCCGCTGCTGAGAGAATTCAGCGTGGAAATGGGCGAAGGAATTGCAGGATGGGTGGCACAGCACAGGAAACCGCTGCTGATCCGGGACTGTTACAGTGATCCCCGTTTCAATCCGGAAATGGACAGAAAAACCTCTTTCATAACCCGTTCCATGATCTGCATTCCCATGATTCGTTATGACCAGCTTATCGGGGTCATGCAGGTTCTCAACAAAAAAGACGGAGGCGTTTTTGAAGACAGGGATCTGATCATTTTTGAAACCCTGGCCTCCCAATGCGCGGTTGCCATTGAAAATGCGAGACTGGTTGAAATCCATGTGCAGACTGAGGCACTGGAACGGGAACTGGAAACCGCAAGGGAAATTCAGCAGAGCCTGCTGCCTTCCGCACTTCCCCGGTATGAGGACATTGACTGCGCGGCAGATCTGATTCCGGCAAAACAGGTGGGCGGGGATTATTATACCATACTGAAAATCGGGGAAAACCGTTCTCTGTTTTTTATCGCTGATGTGGTGGGCAAGAGCATATCCGCTGCCCTGATTGTTTCAACCCTGTACTCCTGCCTGAAAACCTATATCAAACTCAATCCGGATCACTTTGACCTGATGACACTGGTTACAGGTATGAACAGGGTGATTCTGGAATCTGTAACAGCAGACAAATTCGTCACAGCCTGGTTCGGGCTGTATCATCATGATACCTGTGTTCTCAGCAGTATCAACGCGGGCCATAACCGGCCGATGATCTTCAGAAAGGGAAAGGAAAAAACCATTGAACTGAAATCCGGGGGGCTGGCCCTGGGAATTTTTGACGTATCCTACAGAATGCAGGAAATCCGCCTGGAGAGGGATGATGTGCTGGTTTTCTATACAGACGGCATTACCGAGGCATGGAATGAAAACGGGGAACAGTATGAAACCGGACGTCTTGTCCGTGCGGTTTCATACAATATTGGCAAATCAGCAGCAGAGATACTGTCAGAAATCCGAAAAGATGTAAAACAGCATGTGGGAAATGCGCCCCAGAGTGATGATCTGACCTGCGCGGTGATTCGTATCTGCCGTCCTTTTCCGGAAACCGCTCTCTGACCGGAAACAGGATTTATCCGGATTTGCCGTTTATTTTGTTTTTTCCAACCATTGACCTTAATCGCGAAAGAGTCCCAAATGAAAAACCGGGGAATCTGAAATGATTCAGAAAACAGTGCCAAAACTTTCAGTTTGGCACTCCGGAAGATTCTTAACGTAATGGGTAGTTGGGACCTCCCATACTGATTTTTTTAATTTATAAATCAATATGTTATTTGGAATCAGTATAAGCAGTATCATGGATGTATCATTTAACGTATTTTATTTATTAGACCTCTTTCAAAAATCATTTCCTCCTGATTTCAATTCAAAATTATAAATACCCGCTGTCAACTTAAATCTTAACTCAAATCGGTAGTGGGACTTCTCATGCTGATAAAAATGTGATATGCAACTCCTGTTTTTTGTATCAGAAAACAGGAGGAAAAAAATGATTGCAGCAGAATGCCGCCGCTGCGGCAGTGAAAATATCCGCAAAAACGGACGGACACCGGCGGGACGCCAAAAGATTCACTACAGAAACTGCATGTTTTACAGCACACCGTTGGAGCCGGATGAAATATGGTCTTGCGCCGGGAAAAAGTCAGATCAGGTATGGATTTGGCCGGCACAGGAACGTCAGACGCGGCGTATTTCCGGAGTCGCCTTCGGAGACCGTTCATCTGAAACATGCCGTAATTTATGGGAATCACTTCCTGCTGATTACCGTAAACGGGCTGTCTGCTGCACGGATTTACGGGAAAGCCGGTCATCAGTTCTTCCCCCAAAACGTCACCGGGCATCAGGAAAGGGAAGCGGGGAGACTCCGCACACTGAACGTTTCAGCTGCACACTGCGTCAGAGATGCCCGAATCCGGTCAGAAAAACACTTTCTTTCAGCCGTGGTGATGATTTTCATGAAATCCGTATCCGAAGTTTTATTGATCATTATAATTCGGGATTATCAGCATGAAGAGTCCCACTACCGGTTTTTGTATTATCAAAATCACCGTGTCGGATTACGCTGACGCTAATCCGACCTACTTATTATTATAATTTAAAATATTTATACTTGTAGCGTCTTCGCTGAATTCGATGGAATGCACATTTTCATCCGCTATAAACAGCATAGGACGCGGCGAGATCGTCTATGTCTGTGAACGGTTAGAAATCATGCTTTTTCAAAAGGTATTGGTTGCCCATCCGGAATTTATGTGCTACATTCACAAAATTTCATATGGATAACTGCCGAAATGCTATTTAGGAAAAGGGCTTTTTTGGTAAGCCAGAGGGAATGATAATTTTAAGGGAAGAATCCTCTCAGTTTGTCACCCGAAGCAGAGGGGTTTCTATAAGTAGGCAAACCAAAAATTTCAGTGTATTCAAAAATCCGGTTTTTTCGGAAAAATCCGGTTTTTCTGAAAATTTTATGCACTAAAATTTATGGAACCTTATTTGTTTACCGGACAAAAATTTATAATTATCTGATTTTATATGAACTGATGGAAAGTCCGGTTTTAATAAAATCAATTGGATGCAAAAGTATGTCCGGTAAATCCGGTAAATAGTTATAATTTGTTTTATAAAATTCAGGAGGTTAATTAATGAAAAATTTCAGTTTAAGTGTGAAAATCGGTATGGGGTTCGGCATTCTGATCGCCATAGCCAGTGTGCTTGGCGGTCTGGCCGTGTGGAAAATGAACGGAGTGAAGATTCAGTCCAAAATACTTTCTGATGAATATGTGCCGGAGCTTGAAATAGCCAATGCAGTGGAACGGGCAGCACATATCACCAGGCTTGAGATACGGTCATACGCGTTAAGTGAGGAAAAAAGCTATCTGGAAAACGGAATGAAACACCTTGGAACTGTAAGGGAACATCTGGAACGTGCAGCAGACCTGCAGACCCGATCCCCGCATCTGGAAAAACTGGGAGAAGCTGTCAAAAATGCAAAACAGGCCACAGATGAATATGAAAAACTGGTAACTGAGACAGTGCAGGAAAATGAAAAAATGTCCAAAATGCGGGCTGAGATGGACAGTGCGGCGGCAGAGATGATGAAAAACTGTTCCGGTTTTTTTGGGGATCAGATCCAGACCATGAAAGAGGAAATCGCGTCAAAAAATGCTGAGGCTGAACTCACCGAACGTCTGCTGAAAATAGCGATGGTGAATGAACTCACCGGAATATTCAATGAAATCCGGGTAGCCAATTTCAAGGCACAGGCAAGCCGTAATCCGGCAGTACTGCGGGATGCGATAAAACTGTTTGGTGATGCAAGCAGGAAAACAGAGGAACTCAGAAAAATCACCCGGCTGGACATCCATTTCAAAAACATTGACAGAACAAATGCAGCCGCGGAAGAATACCGGACAGCCATGAGCAGTCTTCTGGACATATGGATCAAAATTGAGGATTTGAACAAAAAAAGGCAAATTGCAGCAGACAGGGTGCTGGAAGAAGCCAAAAGCACAGCAGACAAAGCCATGGAGCATTCTCTGAACATAGCCGGACAAACCCTCCAGGCTCTTTCCTCTGCCTCGACTACAATGATTTCCGGTCTGGTATTCGCCCTGATTCTGGGAATCATTATTGCATTTTTTATCACCCGGAGCATTGTCAATCCCATGATCAAAGGAGTGGAGTTTGCCAGAAAAGTGGCTTCCGGTGATCTCACAGCCCGGATTGATGTGGATCAGAAGGATGAAGTGGGAATGCTCGCGGACGCGCTCAAAGAAATGGTGCAGGGACTGCGGGCAGTGGTGGGGGATGTGAAAACAGCCTCAAAGAATGTTGCCACCGGCAGTCAGGAACTCAGTGCCGGGGCGGAAGAAATGTCCCAGGGCGCGTCTGAACAGGCTTCTGCTGCGGAAGAGGTTTCCGCTTCCATTGAGCAGATGGCCTCCAATATCCGGCAGAATGCGGACAATGCCATGCAGACCGAAAAAATTGCGCGCAAATCAGCCGAAGATGCACAGGAAGGGGGCAAAGCAGTGGCGGAAACCGTTTCTGCAATGGAAAATATAGCGCAGAAAATATCAATTATTGAGGATATTGCCCGAAGGACAGATCTTCTGGCCCTGAATGCAGCGGTTGAAGCCGCGCGTGCCGGAGACAGTGGAAAAGGATTTGCAGTGGTGGCCTCGGAAGTCCGGAAACTGGCAGAGCGGAGTCAGATATCCGCAAATGAAATCGCGGCTCTTTCATCTGCAAGCGTGGCCGTTGCACGCAAAGCAGGTGAAATGCTGAAAAAAATTGTGCCTGACATCCAAAAAACAGCGGAACTGGTGCAGGAAATCAATGCAGCCTGTGCTGAACAGGACACAGGAGCCGAACAGATCAACAAGGCTGTCCAGCAGCTTGATGAGGTTATTCAGCAGAACACATCTGTATCCGAGGAAATGGCCTCCACGTCCGAAAATCTGGCAGGACAGGCCGAATACCTGAACAGAACCATAGCGTTTTTCAAAATTGATGACAGCAGGTACGGAAAGACCGGATACAGGAGAGGAGATGAGGAACAGGGGGAATACGGGGAGGAAAGAGAGTATCATTCCAAATACAGGGTTACGCATCTCAGTGACAAAAAAAATCCCAAAAATACCGGGAACCGGCAGGGAAATCCAGCTGCAAAGCAGGGTGTTATTGGCGTTGAGGATGAGAATCTATCCGCACCGGTCAAAGATTCTGATTTTGAAATTTACTGATGATATAGGCAATGCCGGATTTTCAGTCCGGCACTCCGGGTCAGGGGTTTCCCACAGAGGGAAAAGAAAGTGCAAAAGCATAGTACATGACCACGTTGAATTTTATATAATCCCCTCTTGAGAGGGGCAGGGGTGTGTCTGTTCCCGCGCCCTGAAACACACCCCCTGCCCCCTCTCAAGAGGGGAATTGATACCATAAAATCCAAATTGGTCATGTAATAGTGCTTTGTCAACTTTGTTTTTATGAGTTAAAGTGTGCAGAAAAACCGGATTTTTCCAAAAAACCCGGTTTTTGTAAAAATTTTATGCCCTAAAATTTATGGAACCTTACTTATTATCGTACAATGCAGGGAAGGTGACAAATGAATGTCAGGCAGTCAGCAGCCTCTTTGGAAAATATGAAACCGCCGGTGGCAAGTGTGGGCATCATCGGATGGATCCGTGCCAATCTGTTCAATAACTGGCTCAATTCTCTTATCACTCTTATGATGCTGTTCTGCCTGTGGAAAATTTTGCCTCCCTTTGTCCGCTGGGCTTTTGTCAACAGTGTGTGGACCGGTGAAAGCCAGGGCTGTCGCGGGACAGGCGGGGCATGCTGGGCCATTATTCCTTCCAATATCCGTTTTATCACATTCGGATTTTATCCAGCGGCTGAACAGTGGCGCCCCTTTCTTGCAATGATTGTACTTCTTGTTCTTCTGGTTCTCAGCCGGAACCGGAAGCTGTGGGGAGAGGCTTTGGCATATGGATGGGCTGCCGGGCTTTTTGTCATGGGGATTTTGATGTGGGGGGGAATTTTCGGTCTGACTCCGGTGGAAAGCTCCCAGTGGGGTGGTCTTCCACTGACCCTGCTGCTTTCGGTGTTCGGACTCACTGCCGCATATCCGCTGGGAATTGTACTCGCGCTGGGCCGGCAGTCAAAAATGCCTGCCATCAAATCCCTGTGCATTGTTTATATTGAACTGATCCGGGGTGTTCCCCTCATCAGCATGCTTTTCATGTCTGCCATTATTTTCCCCCTCTTTCTTCCTGAAGGTGTCACCATCAACAAAATTATCCGTGCCCAGGCCGCCATTATTCTGTTTACTGCCGCTTATATTGCAGAAGTGGTGCGGGGCGGTCTGCAGGCCATTCCCAAAGGCCAGTTCGAGGCGGCAGACTCAATGGGACTGAACTATTTCCAGACCATGCGCCTGATTATTCTCCCCCAGGCTCTTAAAATCGTGATTCCGCCAACGGTCAGCATTCTGATTTCCGCATTCAAGGACACATCACTGGTTGTCATCATTGCCCTGTACGACATACTGAAAACCACGCAATCCACGCTTTCCAATCCCAAATGGATGGGATTTTCCAGAGAGGCATATCTGTTTCTGGCATTGGTTTATTTTCTGTGCTGCTATTTCATGTCCACCTGGAGCAGAAAACTGGAAAAGGAGCTGAGCAACTGATTTTAATGGTAAATGGTGAATGGTGAATGGTGAATGGTGAATGGTAAATGGTGAATGGTGAATGGTGAATGGTGAATGGTGAATGGTGAATGGTGAATGGT
>CAZHPS010000143.1:0-14291 GCA_964534335.1 uncultured Desulfobacterales bacterium | reverse complement strand
CTGAACCGGGGAAAAACTGACAATAAAGATTGTATCAAATCAATGGAGAATTGGTATCAGACCGGAGGAGACAATTTTTGGCTGCGGATCAAAACAGTTGATTTTTTTGCATCTGAATTTTGCACGGAAAAAAACTCTGTGTGATTCTGCGGAAAACTCTGCGTCACTCTGCGGTTAAAAACAGAATTTGGGTTTGCATCCGGCAAAACAGCATTGACAAAGAGCCTTATAAAAAAGGATAATCCTTATGATAAAAATTCTGAAACGTATTCTGGGAATCTGTGAAACACCTCTGGCTGATACGGAAAGCTGGCGTATGTCAGGCAGTCAGATTCTCGCTGATCTGAAAAAAATTCCGGCTCTTTCCAAACCCGGAAATGCTGTGCGGCTGGAAGGCAAAGGACTGTCTGCACGGATTCTGCTGGTGCATGGAACAGACGGGAATTATCATGCGTTTGTGAACAAATGCAGCCATATGGGAAGACGGATTGATCCAATGTCCGGAGAAAATTCTCTGTGCTGCTGCAGTGTATCCAAATCCGCATACACCTATGACGGAAAAGTGATTTCCGGCCCGGCCAAATCTCCCTTGCGGACTTTGCCTGTGCAGGTGAATCCGGAAACCGGAATCCTGACTGTGGTATTGGAATAAGGGATTTCAAAGAAAACAACCTGCAAAATGCAGATCAGTCTGGTAAAGCATAACCCTGCACAATGCCGAAAATAAGGTGTGGTTTAAGTATTCAACCGAAAGTTTTCGGGTATTCAAAAAACCGGATTTTTCTGAAAATGCCGTACCAGAAAATTTATGCTGCTTACTTATTTTTTTGGAAAATCCCTGACAAATTTGAAAGTATGGGAAAAAAACATGAGTTTCCCCAAAGCTGTTTTTGAAATCATTGAGAAAAACAGATGTCCCTTTTATGAACTGGGAGATGTGTTTGCCCTGTCCGGCAAAGCTCTGCTGCTGGATCAGAAAGAGGAGAAAACCTTTATCAGTACAACAGTTATCCAAATGCCCAAAGGCAAATCATCGTGCCGAATTATAATAGAGGATCTCTCCGAAATTCTGATCAAATACAAAAGCGTGGACAGGGTTCCGGTTTTCAAAATCCGGTGTGGCGGATGCACAGGCTCGGTTCTGCTGCAGTACAAAAAGCATAAGACGCCGATTCTTATGGCCTCAGATACGGATGTTGAGGTGTTTGAAAGTCTGCTGGGCAGTTTTTCTTTTTTTCAGGTGCTGGATGAAAATGATCTCCGGCTTTTTGTTCCGCTGCTGAAAATGGAAAAATACGGGGCAGGCGATATTATCATCCGGAAAGGGGAACCAGGGAAAAGGCTGTATATCATTGTTTCCGGGCTGGTGGAGGTTATCGGCAGAAATGATGCCAGCATTGCCTTTCTGGGAAAAGGCGAAGTGTTCGGTGAAATGAGTCTTCTGACCGGAGAGCCGGTGACAGCAACAATAAAAGTTGCAGAATCCTTAAAAGTGTTGTATATGGAAGGCAATGATTTCCGAAGACTGCTGAACCGTTCCGCATCCCTCCAGATGTATTTCACCCGTCTGCTCTCCCGGAGGCTGACCGAAGTGAATCTGATGCGTTCTGAGGAATTTGATTCAGGAATGGTGGGGAACCTGACGGAAATGCCCCCGTCAGAACTGTTTCAGGCCCTGAATGTGAACCAGAAAACCGGGGTCCTGAAACTGCATCTGACTGCCGGCCAGGCTGAAATAGCGTTCCGTGACGGAATGCTTGTCCGGGCTGAATACAACGGAAAACAGGGACGGGAAGCATTTTACAGCATACTGAGGGAAAAAGAGGGGCGGTTCCGTTTTATCGGAGAACTGCCTGCCGGGGATCGGAAAACAGAAGAATTTGGTGATTTCACATGGATGCTCATGGACGGATTCAGACGGATTGATGAGGAAAAGGAATAGATCCGATGCAGATTCCCAAAGCTGTTTTTAAGGTTATAGAAGAAAACAACTGTCCTTTCTACAAATACGGAGATGAATTTCTGCTCTCCGGAAAATCGCTGATACTCGAACATAAAGAGGACAGAAAATTTATTTCCACCTCCATTATTGATATTCCGGCAGGCAAGCCTGAATGTCCGATTCTTTACGGTGACATTACCAATGTGCTGATCAAATACCAGTCCATCAGCAGAATTCCCACCTATGTCATGAACTGCAGCGGATGCACAGGAAGTATACGGCTGGAATATGACAGAGAGAAAAGAAGCGGCACTGCTGCACCGGCTCCTCCTGCATCCGCACCCGGAGAAATTCCTCCGGAAATGCTTAGGAAAAAGGATGATATAGCGGAAATGCTGCGCGGTTTTTCCATTTTCCGAACACTGGATCAGCACAATATCCGGGAACTGCTTTCTTTTCTGCAGATCAGAAAATTTCCGAAAAACAGCGAGGTGATCCGCAAAGGTGATGCCAGTGAGAACCTTTATATTGTTGTAAGCGGCAAGGTGGCGGTGGCGGGCCAGGGCGGAGTGCTGATAGCCAGTCTGGGGAAAGGCGAGGTTTTCGGTGAGATGAGTCTGCTCAGCGGAGAGCCTGCGGTTGCCACTGTGACGGCTGTGGAAGAGGTGAAAGTGCTGTATATGGCAGGGAAGAATTTCCGGAGAATACTCAACCGGTTCCCGTCCCTGCAGATGTATCTGGCACGCCTGCTTTCCCAGCGGCTCGCCAAATCCAATGTCACCCTGTCTGCGGAAATCCGTTCCGGCATGATTGGCAAACTTTCTGACATGCCTTCGCCCGAACTTTTCCAGGTGATGGGCGAAAACAAAAAAACCGGCATTCTTACCCTTACTCTGCCCCAGGGACCTGCCAAATTTTTCTTCCGGGACGGGGACGTGGTGCTGGCAAAATACAACAGCAAAGACGGAAAAGAGGCTTTTTTTGAAGCCCTGGGTGAAAAAGACGGACGTTTCCGCTTTGTGCCGGGTCTTCCTCCGGAATATATGAAAGCAGATGAAATCGGCAACCTCATGTGGCTGCTTATGGAAGGTCTGCGCCGGATTGATGAACAGACGGGCGGTCAGTGATGAATGGTGAATGATAAATGTTTTAATGATGAAGTGACTATGAAAAAGGAGTGTACAGGATAATGAAAATTTTTTGCAGAATCATCAAAGATTTGGCATGGATATTCCCGTTACTGTCTGCCATATGCGGAGCAGCATGGGGAACGGAACTTATTATTCCCGCAGCAGAAGCCAAAGCAGGTCACTCTGTCCGGATTCCGGTTATGATTGACAAAACAGACAATCTGGCAGGGGTCAAACTTTCCATTGCATATGACAAAGAATTGCTTACCTTCAGAAAAGCAGACAAAACAGAGTATACATCTTCTTTAATGCACATTGTCAATGACAAGAATCCGGGTGTGCTGATTATTGTCATGGCCGGGGCCAAAGGTGTGAAAGGGGAAAATTTTCCCATTCTTTTTATGGAGTTCACTGTCAGCAGCGATATTAAGGAAAAAAAGATCGCAAAGATGGAAGTGAAAGAATCCCAGCTTATGAGCGATACCCTCAAGGATGCAGAGCATAAAGTTTCTGTCCATACTCTGACACTTCTTCCTGCTGAAGCAGGTGATGTTTCCGGCAAATCTCCGGATCCATCGTCAGAAGCCGGGATTCCGAAACCAGAGGATGAAAAAGCGGTTTCCCCTGCTTCAGCCGATCAGAAATCCCAGGATAAATCCACTGACAGCGGTGTGCAGAAACCTCAGCCCGCTCCTTCTGCCACAGAGCAGACCGGACTGTCCCCAAACCCGGCTCCGGAAACACCGAAACCGGAGAAAAAGGAGCAGGACAGTTCCAAAAAGACCAAATGACTGAATTTCAGAATTTTGCAGGGAATGTACAATTTTCTGTCAGAAAAACCCTGAGGGTTTTGAAAACCCTCAGGGTTTGGAACAGCTTATTTTGATACAGACCCTTTGTGGGGACATGAAACATACTGAATCAGCCGGAAACGCGCAAAGACTGACAACGACATGATTTTTCATACAGTCTCTCAATGGAGATGACTTATTCCCAGCGAGATCAGAACAGAGACAATCAGCCAGAATGCTGTTTTGCAGTATTCGGAAAAATGCCGGCGGAATATACCTGTCCATAAACTGATGTGCATATGTTCCGAGTCCTCCGGGGAAAGGATGAAACTGCATATATTAATCCATTCAGATGTTTTGTCATTGTCCATTGCCATATCTGCCTCCTTTTTTGTCTTTGGGGAATACCCTCCAAAGAACCGCCTGCGGGAATGAAAGGGATAATACGCGTGAGTATGTGAAAACTTCCCCGGAGTATGAAAATCAGTTTTTGAATGTCAACGGCAGCAGAGAGTTTTCATTTTTCTTTGTGACTGACACAAATACCATATCCCGGAGATAATAACAGATGCAGTTTTCATTATATTTCACCATAACACTTTTCCGAATACCGCTGCAATGGACGGGATACACCCGGTGAAAACCAAATATCAGGATCGTAAAATTGACAGATTAAAACGGTTTATTCGGGAATAACTGCAAAATCCTGAAAATTTTCAGATCGGGATCTCCATCCTGTGGAGTAACTGCGGAAGTCAGCACTAAGATTTCAGATTGTAAAAAAAATGATTATGCTTATCCAGACAGTGTTTGGATTCATATAAAAAAGCAGAAGATGGTCTTCTGCGAAATCAATATTCAGGAGGAAAAGAGGAGAAAATGAAAGCAGTCAGAACAGTGTGGGTTACAGTTTTTGTTACTTTGTTTTTCTGCGTTTCCGCATACGGTGCAGAGACAAGAATCGGGATCATTGATTTTCAGAAAGTGCTTAAGGAATCAAAAGGCGGAAAAGCAGCCAAGGCAGAGATTGAGAACAAAGGCAAGGGCATGGAGAAAAAGCTCAAGAATGAAGGCGAACAGCTTGAGAAACTCAAGAAAAAGCTGGAAGCTGAAGCTATGGTCATGAGCAAGGAAGTACGGGAGGAAAAAGCAAGGGATTTCCGGATCAAATTCGACGATTTCAAGGCACTTCAGAAGAAATATGCTGGTGAAATCAGGGATTTTGAAACAGAGATCATCAAAAAAGTACAGAAAGATATATTCAGCATAGTGGAAGACATTGGCAAAAGCGGGAATTTTCAGATTATCCTGGAAAAGGGGGCTGTTCTCTATTATCCGGATGCTCTTGATATCACAGATGAACTGATTAAAAGATATGATGCCAAAAGATAGGGATTAAGAGTGTTATGTAACATACCTGTTGAGAAAATATCTTAGCTGCTGAATATATACAAAATAACGGTTTCTGACTCCAATCCTGCACGGTCTGCCGCTCCGGGATTGGGGGCATGAAAGCGCGGCAGACGGAGAGGAAACCTGATTCGGATAGGTTTTTTCAAAGAGTATGTTACATAACAGATTAAGGGGTTAGGGACAGTGGTGTGACTGAAAACAGGCACAGTATGAATCCTTAATCCCCTAACCCCTAACCCCTGAACACTGAAACCTGAAAACTCATGGAAATGAAAATATCTCTTTCAAAGATTGCTGAAACTGTAAAAGGGGAACTTCGCGGAGACGGGGAGAAACTGGTATGTGATGCTGCTCCTTTTGAATCTGCGAATGAAGAGCATATCACGTGGGCAGGAAGCGGAAAATTCCTGAAACAGCTTCATCAAACCCGTGCCGCTGCTGTGATTGTTCCCAAAGATTTTGACGGGGCTGCTTCTGTTCCCACCATTGCGGTGAAAAATCCCCTGCTGGCCTTTGCAAAAGCAAAGGAACTGTTTCATCCCCAATCCAAACCGGAAGCATATATCAGCCCCAAAACCCATATCGGTGAAGATTTCCGCTGCGGAGAGCAGGTGCATATTTCCCATTTTGTCTGTATCGGAAACCGGGTGTGCATTGGAAATCGCGTCCGGATTCATCCGGGTACGGTTATTGAAGATGAGGTTGTCATCGGGGATGATACCGAGATATTTGCCAATGTCACCATACGTTCCCGATGCAGGATTGGCTCCCGTGTGATTATCAATGCAGGAACCGTAATCGGAACGGACGGATTCGGATTTGTTCCGGATGGTGAAAAGTATGTGAAAATTCCCCAGACCGGCATTGTGCAGATTGATGATGATGTGGAAATCGGCGCGCTGAACACCATTGACCGGGCCACCTTTGGCACAACATGGGTCAAAAGCGGGGTCAAGACCGACAACATGGTTCATATTGCGCACAATGTGACCGTGGGGGAAAACACCATTCTGGTCGCGCAGGTGGGCATTGCGGGAAGTGCGGTTATCGGAAAGCATGTTATACTGGCCGGACAGGTGGCTGTCTGTGATCATGCAGAAATCGGGGATTATGCGGTCGTGGGGCCATGCTCCGGAGTGGCAAAATCGGTTCCTGCACGGGCAGTGGTATCAGGTGCTCCGGAAATGCCACATAAACTCTGGCTGAAGGTGCAGAAGATTATCCCCCGTCTTCCGGATTTGAAGAAAAAAATCACGGAACTGGAAAAAAGAGTGGAGAAAATTGAGGAGAAATGAAAACTTTTGATATTTTAAAGATTATGGAATTTTTGCCTCACCGTTACCCCTTTATTATGATTGATCGGGTGCTGGAACTGGAATCCGGCCAGAAAATCAAAGCTCTGAAAAATGTCACCATCAATGAACCGTATTTTCAGGGACATTTTCCCGGAGAACCCATTATGCCGGGTGCGCTGATTATCGAAGCAATGGGCCAGTCCGGAGGGGTGCTGGTGGCAGAATCCCGCGGAGAGGAACGTCACGGATCATCGATGTATTTCATGGGATTTGACAAAGTCCGCTTCCGGAAACCGGTTGTGCCCGGAGATCAGTTGATACTGGAAGTCAGTATTTTGAGAATGCGTGAAAAAGTGGTCAAACTGGCCGGTTCCGCGACTGTGGACGGACAGATTGTGGCCGAGGCCGAACTTCTGGCCGCGTTTGGAGAAAAAAAATGATACATCCGACAGCAATTGTGGATTCCCGCGCGGAACTGGGCGCGAATGTCAAAGTGGGACCTTATGCGATTATCCGGGAAAAAGTCACGATTGGCTCCGGAACGGAAATCGGCCCGCACACGGTTATTGATCCCTTTGTGAACATCGGGCCGGACTGCCGTATTTTTCAGTTTGCATCCATAGGTGCGGCTCCCCAGGCCATCAAATTCAAAGGAGAGGAAACATGGGTGAAAATCGGACGCGGCACATTAATCCGTGAATTTGTCACCATCAACAGGGGAACCGAATTCGGCGGAGGCATTACCGAGGTGGGAGAGGAAAACTTTCTCATGGCCTACTGCCATATTGCGCATGACTGCAAAGTGGGAAACCGTGTGATTATGGCAAACAACGCAACTTTGGCCGGTCACATCATCATTGAAGACGGTGTCACCATAGGCGGACTGACAGCTATTCACCAGTTTGTCCGGGTCGGCGCGTTTGCGTATGTGGGCGGCAAATCCGCTGTGGTCAAGGATATTCCGCCTTATGTGATTGCAGCCGGGGATCGTGCCACTCTGCACGGCCTGAATTCTGTGGGACTCAAACGCATGGGAATGCCGGACAGCACCTTATCCGCGCTGAAAAAAACCTACCGGATCATCTTCCGTGTCGGTCTTACCGTGAAAGAGGCCATTGAACGGGTCAAGGCCGAAGTGGAGCAGATTCCTGAAGTGATCAGATTCATTGAATTCATTCAATCATCGAGTCGGGGCATTACCCGTTAGACTCTCATTTCCTTCCTGAAAAACAGGGCGGCTGCGTTCTCCGGAACTTTTTGTGATTTGGCGAAGTTATAGTCAATTCAGAAACTTAAAACCGCCAAGTCACAATGCGAATTAAGAGTTGACCTCGGAATAAGATTTGACAACTTTTCAGAAAGTTGTCAAATCTGCCACTGCTTCAGATTCCCCATTGCAGCCGGAACCCAGGGCAGCGCAGGAAAAAAAGCCCAAAAATCTCTGTGTTCTCTGTGAAACCTCTGTGTTCTCTGTGGGAAACAGAAAAATCCTTTAACATTGATCAGTAACAAATTCAACGAATTTTTTCAATATCATACAGGGAACTTCCATGTTCCCTTTCTTTTTTTGGGGATAACAGCATGATGGAAGACAGACGCAAAATCCGTGTGGCCGTAATAGGTGTGGGATATCTGGGTGAATTTCATGCCCAGAAATATGCCCGCATGGAAGATGTGGAACTCGTGGGCGTGGCAGATGTCAGCAAATCCCGCGCAGAAGAGATTGCAGCAAAATATCAAACTTCTGCATTTGCGGATTACCATGATCTGCTGGGAAAGGTGGACGCAGTCAGCATTGCAGCCTCCACACCGGAGCATTTCCGTATCAGCAGAGATTTTCTGAATGCAGAAAGTGATGTGCTGATTGAAAAACCCATGACCACCACTCTGGCTCAGGCTGATGAACTCATTGAAATTGCTGAATCTCACGGCCTGCTTATACAGGTGGGACAACTGGAAAGATTCAATTCCGCAGTGGTTCCACTCAAACAGATTGTCAGCAAACCCATGTTCATTGAATCCCACCGCCTGAGCATTTTCAAAAACCGGTGCACAGATGTCAGTGTTGTACTCGATTTGATGATCCATGACATTGACATTATCCTGAGTCTGGTGCGTTCCGAGGTCAAAAGCATTCATGCTGCGGGAATTGCAGCCGTATCTGAGCATGTGGATATCGCGAATGCACGTCTGGAATTTCAGACCGGGTGCGTGGCAAATGTCACTGCCAGCAGAATTTCCATGAAAAATGAACGCAAAATCCGGCTGTTCCAGCGGGACGCGTATATTTCCGTAAATTTTGCATCAAAGGAAATCACGGTTATCCGCAGAGATACGGATCACAGGGGAACCGGCCTGATTCCGGGCATGAGTGTTGAGCAAAGCTGTTTCACGGACGGGGACGCGCTGGATGACGAACTGAAATCTTTTGTGAAATCCGTGAGAAACCGTGAAGTGCCGGAAGTAACAGGACAGATGGGACGGGATGCGCTGAAGGTGGCCTTAAGTGTGATGGAGCAGATCAGAGCGACAAACTCCCGTGTGCTGGGGATATAAGCAGTGGAAAACAAAAATTTTTCTGTTCATAAAAACATTATGATCATTGCCGGAGAGGCATCAGGTGATCATCACGGCGCAAAACTGGTAAAGGTTATGCGGAAAAAAAATCCGCATCTCTTTTTTTTCGGCATTGGCGGGCCTTTGCTCAGAGACGCGGGAGTGGAAACCTTTGTGGATGCGTCTGAACTTGCCGTGCTTGGCATTACCGAGGCATTTTCCCGGATCAGAAGAATTCTCAGCGCCATGTCCGCAGCCAAAAACATGCTGAGAAAACGCAGACCTGATCTGCTGATTCTCATTGATCTGCCGGATTTCAATCTCCGTGTTGCTGCCTGTGCAAAACGGCTGGGCATAAAAGTGCTGTATTATATCAGCCCCCAAATCTGGGCCTGGCGTCAGGGAAGAGTGCGGATCATACAGGAGAGAACCGATCATATGGCCGTGATTCTTCCTTTTGAGGAATTTTTTTACCGAAAACACAGAGTGAAAGCCACGTTTGTGGGACATCCGCTGCTGGATAATGAAATACAGCGTTATGATAAGAAAAAGGATTTCACAGCCGCGCCTGTGGTGGGACTGCTGCCCGGTTCCCGTGAAGGGGAAATCCGGAAACTGCTGCCTGTGATGCTGGAATCTGCACGGATTCTGCATACAATCATTCCAAATATTACTTTTGTGCTTTCCCATCCCCCTTCGGTCAGCAAAGAACTTCTGGAAGAAATTCTTGGTCAGTATAAGCAGGATTTGCCTTTGGAAATGGAAACCGGGATAGAACCGGTGTTTGAAAAATGCCATTTTGCCATTGCGGTTTCCGGAACCGTGACATTGGAAACCGCAATGGCAGGCATTCCAATGGTCATTATTTACAAAGTATCTCCGGTGAGTTACTGGCTGGGCCGGCTTCTTATCAGGGTTCCCTTTATCAGTCTGGTCAACCTGATTTCCGGAAGACAACTGGTTCCGGAACTCATTCAGGATGATGCAAATCCAAAAAACATTGCCGAAACCGTGTATGGAATGCTGAAAGACATTCCCGGCCTGATTCATCTTCGTGAAAACCTGATTTTCATCCGTAGACGGATGGGCGGCTCCGGAGCTTCCGAACGCACAGCAGATATTGCATTGAACATGCTGAAATAAAAATATTCCGGACATCCGGACTTTCAGTTTGGCACTCCGGAGTTTGCAGGCGTCCAAAACTGAAAGTCTGAATACTGGATTATTTTAAAGATATACCATTACTTAGAATATTTTATGGTGCAGCCACGAATTGCACGAATTATGTTTTGTGCAGTTCGTGCGGATTCGTGTCATTCGTGGCTGTACTGTCAAATCTTATGAGTAATGGTATACAATCAAAAAAGAGGTAAAAAAAATGAAATACAGGCTGGCTGATATTATTGATACGGCTGAACTTAAACGTGTCATGGAAAATTTTTCCGATGCAACACATGTTGTCACCGCTCTGCTATAACTGGACGGAACAGTTCTGATTGCAACCGGATGGCAGGACATCTGCACAAAATTCCACAGGATACATCCTGAAACCGCACGGCGGTGCACGGAAAGTGACACCGCTCTTGCGGGCAGGCTGAAAAAAGGTGAAAGGTACAATGTCTACAAATGCCTGAACGGACTCGCGGATGCTGCCGTGCCTGTCATTATAGACGGCGAACACATGGGCAATTTTTTCACAGGACAGTATTTTTACGAACCGCCTGATACAGAATTCTTCCGCAGAAAGGCTGCCCGGTATGGTTTTGATGAAGATGCCTACATGAAAGCATTGGAAAAGGTTCCCATTTTTTCAGATGATTATGTGAAGAAAATCATGAATTTTCTGGCCGGTCTGACAGGGATGATCGGGAATATGGGACTGGTCAGCAAACGGCAGTCGGAATTTGACCGGATACAAACCGAAATGGAGGTTGCCAAAAAGATTCAGACCTGCCTTTTGCCGAAAAAAGCAGAATTAAGCGGATGGTACAGTTCGGGCTTTGCTCCAAAAGGTACGCTGGATCAGGGTCGTGCTGCTTTGATAACTGTTGGTTGAAAATTTTAGGGAAGCCTTCCGATTTCCCGTTCCCGGCCTTACGGGGTTGGGAACGACAACTTGCCTCTTGACGAAACGAGTTTCATGGGGAATAGTGTCGTATTCGTTCCGATTTTACCGGCAATCATCACGGAGAAAAACATGAGAAGATTTCATTCCTACGGACCTGTGGATAGCGAAGAGCATTTCTGCGTCAGTCGGACGGAACTGCTGAGAAACTGCACGGAGCAGCTTGTCGGCAATCCCGAAAAAGGCGGGCATTATTTCACCATCTGGGCGCCGAGACAGACCGGCAAAACATGGCTGATGCGGCAGGTGAGAAAGGAGATCACGGAACGCTTCGGCAGCGGATTTGTTTTCGGAACAATGTCTGTGCAGGGGATAGTGATGGACGAGGAAGAGCCTGCGGAGAACTTTCTGGAAAAAATCCCGCATCTGTTCCGGGAAACATTCGAGAAAGAAATCCCGGCTCCGACAAGCTGGGAGTCGTTCGAAACACTGTTTTCGAAAAAAACGGATATGTTTGAACGTCCTGTCATTCTGTTCATTGACGAATTCGACAGTCTGCCTCCGAAAGTCATTGATCGGCTTGTAACTCTGTTCAGAGATATGTATCTGAAACGCGAAAGTTATCTTCTTCACGGACTTGCGCTTATCGGCGTGAGGGCGGTACTGGGTCTTGAAAGCCGGCGGGGTTCCCCGTTCAATATTCAGCGTTCGCTTCATGTTCCGAATTTCACGGAAGAGGAAGTCCGGGATCTGTTCGAACAGTATCATCGTGAAAGCGGACAGATCATAGATCCCGAAGCGTTGAGCCGGGTTTATGAGTCAACGCGCGGACAGCCGGGGCTGGTGTGCTGGTTCGGGGAATTATTGACGGAAAAATACAATCCGGGTAAGGATATGACTATCGGTATTCCGGTATGGGAGACTGTTTACCGCAAAGCCCGTAATGTGGAGTGGAACAATACGGTTCTGAATCTGCTGAAAAAAGCCGAGCAATATCAGCCTTATGTTATTGAGATATTCGGCAACCCGGAAATTCCTTTCAGCCTCCGCAATGAGTGGTGCGCGTATCTGTATCTGAACGGAATCATAGATCATGCGGAGTATGAGGATAATGCGGGAAAGACCAAAGAGGTCTGCCGGTTTTCCTCCCCTTTTGTTCAGGATTGTCTTTACGATGCTCTGACAAACGATCTTGTCGGCGACCGACTGCCGATCCCGGCAATAGAACCGTTGGACTGGCTGTCCGATGTGTTCGACGAGCCGGAGTTGAATCTTCCCGCTCTGCTGGAACGCTACAAAGCCTATCTGAAACGGCTGAAGGCAAAAGGCTTGAATCCGTGGAAAGATCAGCCGAGACGCGCTGATCTGCATCTTACGGAATATGTCGGACATTTTCATCTGTATTTCTGGCTGCAGAACGCGGTCGGCAGACGATGCGTCATAAGTCCCGAATTTCCGACAGGAAAAGGTCGGGTTGATCTGCATCTGAATTGCGGTGGGAAGCGCGGCATCATAGAGGTGAAAAGTTTTACGGATATTTCCGAGCTGAAATACTCCCGCGAACAGGCCTGCCGGTATGCGAAAAAACTCGGCTTCGGTTCGGTAACGATTGCCGTATTTGTTCCGGTTGAAGATGAGAATATTCTGAATCAGCTTTCGGGAAAAACATTAACAGACGGCGTAACAGCCATTGTTTCCGCAATCGGATGGGTATGAAGGCTGGGAACGACGGAGGAAACGAAAAAATGATGCATCGAATAGGAGCGAATCACGGAGGTTAATCACAATGAGCAGATTTGACAGGTTTTTTCAGACAGCCATAGTTATGATTGCATTGGCTGCGGTTCCGTGCATGTCAGCCGGAGCTGAAACGCTGTATGTTTTCTATCCCTCGACAATACGCCCGGTATTGATGCAGCAGAAGATGATCGAAGCATGTTCCGGTATCCAAATTATTGTATTCGGACGGTTCGTGGATTTCGAAGCTAAGGTCTTGGCGGACAAGCCGGATGCAATACTTACAAAATATCCGGTCATACAGCAGATCGGAGGTTATTCGATTATACTGAAAGGCAGCCGCAGGGGTGAAACCGAGGAAACCAACATCCTTCTTTCGGTGGATGAAAAAATTGATCCCAACAGCATATCCGCAGTTTCGATAGGGATATTTGACATTCTCGGCAGAGACGGGATGAAAAAAATGGTTGCCGGTTATTTCAGTCAGGAACCCAAACTCAGGCTCGTCTCCAAGATAGAGGATATGCTTCAACTGCTGACACTGAACATGGCAAAGGCAATCCTGATACCGGAAAACCATATCGGATATTTCAAGGAACTATCCAATCTGAATTTTGCGGTTACTCCCCTGCCGAATGTCAGGACGGGCATTGTTTCTTTGGCAGTCAGAGACGGCGGAATTGCGGCACAGAACGTCTGACAGCGATTATTGAGGCCACAGGAGGCAAATCCGCTTCCGAAATCCATGCCGCGATTCTGAACGGGATCAGGGATTTTGAAAAAACCGATGATGTTACGCTGTTTGTGATGAAAAGGGTGTGAGAAGCAGTATCATACAGACTTTAAGAAAATATTTTTGGGGTTTCCTGTGCAGGTTGGGTTTCGTTCCTCAACCCAGCCTACTACATGACCAATTTAGATTTTATGGTATCAATTCCCCTCTTGAGAGGGGCAGGGGTGTGTTTTGGGTGTGCAATTCCGGACACACCCCTGCCCCTCTCAAGAGGGGAATATATAAAATTCAACGTGGTCGTGTACTACTCCAAAATAATTATCTTAAAAGCTATATCTGAATCACAGTTCATGCAGTAATGAATATGCGAATGAGAATTCTTGCATTTTCGGAAAAAAGGGAATACTATGCACCCTTCCGGGGTTTTCCCGAAATAGATCATATTGTTGTGAAGCCCTGTCAGATAAGGGGTTGTCAGGGTTGTTGACCGTAAGATCAAAAATATTTTTCAGAGACACTGTGAAAAAGGAGAGACGCTGTGGATATGAAATTTGCCGAACTTGTGGATATGAACAACTGATGTTACGCCTTCAATTCCTGTAATTTTTGAAAACTGGCTTTCAGCGCAT
>CAZHPS010000142.1:0-14293 GCA_964534335.1 uncultured Desulfobacterales bacterium | reverse complement strand
TGATTTCCCGGTAATAGCGCACACAGCGGTAGCACTGAATGCAGCGGTTCATTTCATGCTGCAGCAGAGGGCCGAGATACTGATCTCTGTGGGTGCGTTTTTTCCCCCTGAATCTTCTCAATCCGTGTCCGCCGGAAACCGTCATATCCTGCAAAAGGCACTGGCCGCCTTCATCGCAGACCGGGCAGTCATGGGGATGGTTCAGCATGAGCAGTTCAATCACATGCTTTCGGAAATCAGCGACTTCCGCATCTGTGGTGGAAATCACCATGCCATCACGCACTTCCACCATGCAGCTCATCTGAATGCCTTTTACCGGCCCGTCTGTGAATTTCACTGCACACACACGGCAGGCTCCAACGGAACCCAAAGCCGGATGCCAGCAGAAGCGGGGAATCATAATGCCCGCTTTTTCCGCGGCTTCAATGACTTTTGTTCCCGGTGCTGCGTCAATTTGTCTATTGTCTATAATGAGTTTTGGCATAATTGTGTCACAATCTGCAATTGTTGTTAATATTCAGCATGTTCATCACTTCATTTCTCAGATCAGGCAAATCCCGGTTGAAATGCCCCGTATGAGGGCGTTATCTGAATCATAATAAAAAGGTAATCGGCGCAAAAGGGTGGCGGGATCGATAGCAACCGGAACCCTTTTGCATCCGAGTTCAGCGCCGGATTATGTGGCGTTTTAACAAATCAGATTTTTTAATTACATTGCAAAAATCATAACTGTTAATCATTATTTAACAATATTTCTGGGAATATGAGTAACCAAATCACTTTGTTCAGTGAATATTTCAGGGATTTCGTATTCAATTTTTCCATTGCGCCATATTGGAATTTTGTAATTATTTTTTCTCGCATCCTCGGCAACTTTTGTGGCAGCCCGCTTTAAAGCCCTAAGTCCTATTGTTGCATATTTATTATGTTCTTCCATAAAAATTACTCCGATTCTTCAAGTATGACAGGTAAATTCCCTGACGTATCAAAAACAATCCATGAATCAACTGATTGCCTGTAAAAATTATTAAAATTGTACCAACTTCTTTCAAATCTGCGTCGAATATCCTGCTCTGGGATATTATGTCCTCCCTGAGTGACTCTGAGCTTAACCCGTTCAATTGCGAATTCCACAGATGGAAGTTTGAAAAAATATAGTATGATTTCATATTGTTGTTTTTTCCATTCTGCGATTTTTTTTATATATCCTTTTCCGCTGAGAGTTGTTTCAAATGCAAATGATTCATTTTTGTTAATACAATCGTTGATACGGTGAATCATTAAACGGCCAGCTTCTATTGCCATTTTATCCGGTTGGAAAGGCGAAAGTCCCTGAGCTATAAGATCAGCATTTATAAAATTAAGACACTCAGCTTCAAATGGAAGAAATTCTTTGGCAAAGGTCGTTTTTCCAGATCCATTTGGGCCGCCCAAAATATAACATTTTTTCTTCAAAAAATTAAACTCCTGAATATAGCTTTGAAAAACATTGGCATCGTTGACAGCAATGTTTTATTAAGAAATTGTTTTTAACATTATTTTGTTATTAATCATGCTTTTTGATTATATTTTTTCTTTTGATTTCTAATTTTTATTTTAAGCAGCATAACAACAAGGTGAGCGGCGGCGGACTTTATCCCGCCGTCCGCTCTGCTGCTTGATTAGGCTTTTTTATAACTGTCTTTACGATACAGAATACGACCAATTTCAACCGTATCATTGACTATATCAAATAAAATTCTGCAGTCTCCGACTCTTGTTCTGTAGGCAGGTTCAAAATCAGTCAGTTTCTTCAGATTGCTGACATCAGGAAAATTTTGCAGTTCAATTATTTTACTGTGAATACGCTTTTTATCGGTTTTGCCGATCTTTTTCAAATCTTTTACAGCACTCTCCCTGATATTAATTTTCATTTTTCAGATACTCGGAAAAAGGAATACTTTTTTCCTTTCTTGTTGCTGCAAGAAGTTTCAAATCTTCAATATCTTCCTGCGGCATTATCTCAACACCTTCACTTTCAAAGTGTTTCAGAAACCAGATTATTCTGTCTTTTATGTCTTCATTCTTTACTGATATGGTAATTGTCTGCATTTTTTTACTCTCCGGGTATTTTAAAACTCAGCAGACGATGCAGCAACGGAATCCGGTCTGCACTCCTACGCGGGAGCGTGGGAACGAGATTAACAGTCTAAATTTTAAAATTTATCTGATGATAAAAATGAGTAAATGTCTTTTAATTTTTTTAATAATTCATCAAATGTAAAAATACGTACTTCCTTTGAATTGCCTCTGAATAATTCGAAGGATTTTTTTTGTTCCTTTTCCATTGGTGTTGTACCAATTATCAAAACGCAATCAACAGCATAAGATTCAAAGTCATATATCCCGGAATTTTCTTTTCTAATCGTTATTTCCTTTTGGAATTTATAGTTTTGATCCAGAATTTGATTTATTGATCCGGTTAAATCATGCGATGGTCCATAAACACCTCCCCTATACTCTTTTTGTTGTAGTAAAGGAGTATCTGCTCTTTTTATTTCAACTATTGCAACATTATTTGTTAAATAATTTTTCATCAGAAAATCTGTTATTTTATCTCCCCTTCCTGACAGATTTTTTCCGCCAACAGATGCTTGATCCTGTATTTTTATAACAGGGTAACCGAATGTTAGAGAGATTATAAAGGGATTAGAATTAAATAGTTGCTGCCATTTGCGTTCACTTGCATTAATAGATAGTAAATTTTCGTATTTATTAATAATCCATTCCAAATTAGCAATTTCAATTTTTTCTTTGAGTTGTAACATATCAGGTTTATTTTTTTCAAAGATTTCTTTTTTGTTATTTGAAATTATATTAACTACAGCTTTATGATCAGATTCCGATAATGAAGAATTTTGAATTTCTAAATTAGAGATATATTTAAATATTGTATCTTTTTTGTAAGGACGTTTTTTTTCGGGAAATTTAGCTGAATCTAAATGATTTATAAGTGAATTATAGGAGAATATCGACTTATCAATTCTGGCATTTTCTTGATGATTTTCCGATATTCTATTTATCCCTTTTCTGATTGAATTATAATCATTAAAATTGAGATGGTAGATATTACCCGATATTCTTGTTGATGCTTCTTTGCATATACATAAATGTTCAATTTCAGGCAGTTCTTCAATAGCTTCAATTATAAAACGATAGTCCTTCAACAATCCAAGTCCATATTCGTAGTCTTTTATGAAACCAGAAGGCATATCTTCCAGAATTGCTTCAATATCTTCAATTGTTTCTGGAAGATTATAATCAAATCCTTCTAATGTAATGCTTTTAATTCTATTGTATTTTTCTTTTAAAAAATCTGGATGACTTGGCAATGTATTGAGTGGGAAAATAGTAATATAATTATCTTGTATGTTTATTGATAACAATGTTTTTCTTAAATTATTAATTATATTATCAATATTAAATTTTTGACTGTAAATATCAATTTTTTCTTTTGATGGTTTATAGTCAATATCTACACAGGGCGGACATACTTCATCTATGAATAGTTCGTCTTGAGTTGCTTTAAATTGTTTCCAATAGAATTTTGGCATAAATTATACCTGCCTAAATGAGAGTTATTTTTCAAATATTTAAAGGTGTCAGACTTCGTTCCCACGCTTTTGCTTCAATGCCATTAAATTAAGGGCGGGGAGTCCCAAACTGAAAGTTTGGGACACTGAAAAGATTCGGAAAATCATGCCAAACGTTCAGTTTGGCACTCCGTATTTTCCTTAACTTAATGGCAGTGACGCTTTTGCGTGGGAACGAAAAATACAATTTTACCTCAATCTCGCTAATCCATATCTGCCCACTCTTTCGGGGAAGCCGGTATTTTAGTGAATTTGAATTTTTTAGCAAGATCAATCATTACATTGACACCACAAGTCTCATCCCAAGTTTTATAAGCGCGTTTGTGTTCTATCGAATCAGGGCGAGTCTTTGAAATATTCATTACTTGTTTCCCAAGTCTTTTGCAAGTTTCAAAATGCTCTTCCGACATTCCAAAGTTATTTATTTCCTGTGCATATACTGTTCCTATCGACAGAAAAAAAATAACAATAAATAAGAATGTCACAAATTTCCTTTCCATTAAAATAACCATAAGACATATCTCCTTTCTTGTTAGTTATACGTTATTTTATTTTGCCCCAAACAGTATGTCTGGGTTTCATTATTTTTCCTAATTTTCTTTTATTTTATTTCAGATGTTTTTTTTATTCATTATATTGGATAAATCTGTCGCTCCGGTCGTTTGTTTTTATTTTATATAAGGGCCTAACCAGTTGTTATGCGGACACCATGTCCGCATTTAAAGTATCTAATACTATATGCTTGCATCTAATACTATATGCCGGGCATATAATGCTATATACTACAACGGCATATAATACTAATGTTTCATTTCTTTTAAAATTGTGGATAAAGCCGTCTGAGTTTTATCCTCGCATCTTCTGTTGTAAATTGCCAGTTGACAGATTTACAGTCGGTGTTGCGGTCTGATTCCCATGCTTTTGTTTCTGACCGTAATATATCAATATGAGGAATTCTTCTGTCAAGACATTGGCGGGTGAGAGAACTCAGTTCAATTTCAGCGATATTAAGCCAGCTTCCGTGTTTCGGTGTATAATGGATTTCAGGCCGCCGGACCAGACTCCGCGCATGTCCGGGCGGAAACATTTCATAAAGAGAACCGATTTTATGAGTGGAATAATTGTCACAGACCAGAATAACTTTTTCAGCAGAGGGATAATCTTTTTCCAGAAGTTCTCTTATCTCCTCCGCCCAGTCCGTACCCTTTTTACTTTCGCGCACACTTACCCTGCGGAATCCTGCGGGAGGCTCGGTGAACATGAAAATTTCTGCCGTCCCGCTGCGTCTGTATTCATAATCATATTTCTCAGGGCTGCCGTGTCCCATTTTTATGGGGCTGCATTTTTCCCCGATAAGCTGTACAGGCTGTTCATCCATACATATCAAAGGAATCAGAGGATTGGAAGGCTGATGATATATTTCCGGAATATCTTCCATATTTGCCACGAAAGAGGCATTCTGTTCAGGCGGAATCACCCATTGTTTGCGAAGATGGGGTCTGAGTTCGTTTTTTTTAAAGTCCTGCACACAGTGCCTGCTGAAACAGAATCCGTTATCTGCATTTCCACCATTTTATCCGCTGGCATCTGCAAAGTCCATTTTGCATACCCTTCAGGCGGTGCCGAACATGAAATTGCAATCATACGGGCTTCTTTTTCACCGTCAGGCTTTCTTGAAACAGGCGGGTTCTCCCGCTCTTTGCGTTCCAGTGCAGACTCAAGACCATGCTCAACAAATCTTTGCCTCACATTTGCCGCTGTATTGCGATGGCAGCGGAGCATACCGGCAATTTCATCATCTGATTTACCGACACTCTCATCAGCATTTAAAAGAATATGTGAATGCTTAATCCTGTATGCAGGGTTTCTGCCCTTAGTTACAATATTTTCAAGATATAAGCGTTCTTCCTCTGTCAGTGTGATTATATATTTTTTTTTCATTAAAAAAATCCTCCTGAAAATTCAAAAATAACTCAGGTTGCCAGTTATAAAGGGGTTTAATTTCTTAAAATATTGTCAAAACAAAAGGTTATAAAATTTACCTGTTTTCTGCATAAAAATATGCCACTTGAAATCGTTACGATTTTTTATAAGTGGCAAGTGGCAACCCGGGTTAAGAATAACATAATCATTTATGACAGGAGAATCCATAATTTTAAGTGCAATGTAACACTATATGCTTTCGGAAAATCCATCAGGTATATAGTACTATAATGTTTCAACTTTGGTTTTTTTTGGAAACCGGAACAGATTCCCATAACCCGGTTCCCAAAGCCTTTGCCTGACGGTTTAAGCAATTTATGTCCCACAAAAAATCAAAGTTGAAAGATTATATCGGTTCTCCATTGACTTGATGCAATCTGCACCTGTGCAGGATTTGACAACTTTTCAAAAATTGTCAAATCTGATTGGATTAAACCAATGGCGAACCGGTATTATACCTGAAAAATTGCAAAAATATGCTTATCCGTCATCCCGGAACCGAAAGCATACAGTTTTTCCCTCTCATACTCCCGGCAGTAACAAGTTATGCCCATTTCCCAAATATGGTTCACATATTCAGGACACTGCCTGACAGGACATCAGCAAAGAATCCTGAGCCTTGAGAGGAAGATCAATTGTTACAAACCATTCTGCCGGATAAAGATAATCTTCTCCGCTTTCATCTGTTATACGAACATCTCCGTCCTTATCCGTATCCTTGTCAGGCCACATAATATATATTTTGTGGAGTTCCAAAGAAGCGGGATAACCGCAATTATTGATACACATGGCGAATTTTGGAATATTGTTTTCTGTAGTCATAGATTAGTTTCATCGCATAAAGGAGATTTCATTTTTCTCCTTTTGAATGTTTCATTCCATTCTTTCAGGACTCGGATAATATGTTGATGGGGCGGTTTATCCGCCCATCCACTGCACCGACTTTGTCAAACAGTGATCAGTCCGCTTTTTTTGAAGTACTGTGTTCAGGCAGATTTTTGCTGCTTATTCTTGTCTTTTGTTTTTCTTTATAAAATGCAACCAGACGTTTGGGATCGAAATTGAATTTCCGGGAAATTTCTTTTCTCGTTTTTCTGATTTCATTAATTGTTTCGTTTGTTTTCATCTTAATCCTCCATTATTTCGAGCGGGGTAATAACCTCCGGTGTATGAAGTCTCAATCTTTCATTAATTCTTCTCATGTGTTTCTTTTTATTTGCATTCGCCAGATGATTACAGTTCCATGTCAAAAGATAATCAACTTTGTAAAAAGAGGCAATTGCCAAATGAAGTGCATCACCGAGTTCATCTTTCGGCATCAGGTAATTTGAAATATAAACTTCAACAATTTCTTCTATTTCATCGTTTATCTCAAGCAGAGGGATACTTTTGATAAGATCCAACTTATCTTCCTTTTTGGGATATTCCCCTGATTCCAATTCATTAAAAACAGCTTCAGATGTATAACAGGTATATCTTTTTTTACTGTTTTCCCACCATAATCTTGTCCAATTTTTCATTGCAACAAATTCCGGTTCATTTCTCGTTTCATGATAGAATGATGGGATTGATGTTTCAATATAAACAGTTGAATTTATTTGATTTTTCCTGATAACTTCTGAAAAATACTGTCTGTCTGCTGATCTGCATAAAAAGCCTCTCAAATTGTCAGCTTTCTGCGGTTTCATATCTTTTGCCATAAAAATATAATTCCTTATTTTTTTGAAGAATAAAACAGAAAAAAATATACATCGTGTTCTATGCAGCTTTTTTATATTGAATGAATCCCAGTGTGAAACCGTTTTACTTTGCAGAAGCCGTAATCTGTTCAATAATTCTGACAACCGGAATTTCAATAAAAAATTCTCCGCACTGGCTGCATACAATTGCCGGAACATCTTTGATAACAATGATACTGTCATCACCGATTTCATAAGGCAGACTGGTTTTTGAGGGTTTCATTCCTGCCTTGCATAAAGGACATTTTTGACACTTCTGAATTTTCATAAAATCTGTTGAATATCTTCTAAATTTGTTCAATTTTAAAAATGCCATTGTATGCCTCAAATATTACACGAAAATGAATAAAGAAATTAATTTGCCCCAACAATGTCCGTAATTCATTACTTGGTTTATTTACCCATGCAAACGCAAGATCAACAGGAGTAAAAGGGTCAATAATGCATTTTATTAACACAGCATATGCTTCTGATCCCTGCAATAATCCGCCTGTGGGAAGTGGATGACGCTGTTCATCCCAATTAAAGCCTAATTCCAGACCGTAATCATAGGGAAGAATATTGAGAGCCGATCCCGAATCAACCAATCCGGGAACAGTAATTTCTTTTTCATGATGAGAAAGATGTATGTTTACAATCGGCATCCCAACTGGAAAGGGATGAACAGTTGTGTATAAAAACTGATGTTCATTCATAAAACACCATTATTGAGATATTCCTGAAGTTTTGCACCAGCCTCTTCCATCCCCAAAGGGGTGAATACAGGATAAACAGCCTCTTTTTCAAAATAGTTGAACGGTTGGGAGTCTTTTTGCAGCATATTGATAATATCTGCAATAAGCTGTAATTTTTCCGCTGCGGACAGTGATTTTTTTATTTCATATCTTATCTGGGGCAAATACATAATTTTATTCCTCCATGATACATACCTGTCACAAATCCAAAATTCCTCTGGCAAAATACAGTTCCTTTTTTTCATCCATTTCCATATGCCGACTTTTTCCCGCTGCAACAAAGATATTTGTATCAGGAACAACTTTAAATGCAGTTTTTTTCATCTGTCTGCGGATTCAGTTGCGCTGTTATTTCTTCCAAAGCTTCTGTCAAATCCTTAAACGCATCTTCCCGATTGTATCCTTTTCTCTTTTTCTGAAGATATTCATTTTTGGCTTCCTCAAGGATTCTTCGGCTGTCGCTGCTGTAGGTTCTCAGATAAGCATATCGTACTGTGTTTCCTCTTTTTTCAAGAATAAGAGAAATATCTTTGTCATTGAAAAGAATTCCCATAAGCAGTTCGGGATTCTTTCTGATATCTTCAAGAACAATACTTTGAAATCTATCTGCAATTTGTTCCATGACTGTATTTTCCTGTTTAAAAAAGATATACCGATACTTAAAATATTTTGGCAATTCTGCCGGGCATATTTTAACCGCAGAGTAACGCAGAGTTTCCGCAGAGTCACACAGAGTTTTTATTTGCGGAATTCAGATCTGAATTTCAACCTCTGCCAAATGTTTCAAGTAATGGTATACCTTAAAATAGACTAAGGAGCATGTTATTGCTTTTTAATCTGAATGCTTATAAAAAAACATTCACTCTTCAACCTTCATGCCGGTTTTCTGTCTCAGTCCATTGCATTTTGTCCTTCAGGCAAAGGGACATTTCTTCTGAATGATATGCTCCCGCACTTCATCTTCAAAATACCGCAGAAGCCCTTCCAAAGGCGACACTGCTCCGGGAGCAAATGCGCAGTAAGCATTCCAGAGATATTTGCAGAGTTTCCTGAGAAGCGGAATGAAAGATTCCTCTCCCTCACCGTTTTCAATGCGCTGCAGAATATCCCGGATATACGGCACTCCTTCCCGGCAGGGCGTACACCAGCCGCAGGATTCTCTTGCAAAAAATTCCATCAGATTCAATGTGGCTGCAACCATGCAGGTTTTGTGGTCAAACACCATAATGGCAGCGGTTCCCAGCCGGTGTCCCTCTTTGCGCAGAGTGTCAAAATCCATTGCAATGTGATAAAATTCTTTTGGCAGAAACTGGGTGGACGCGCCTCCCGGCAGGCAGGCTTTGAATTCAGAACCCGCACGCATTCCTCCGGCATGTTCCTCAATGATTTCACTCAGACGCACACCCATAGGCAGTTCATAGCATCCGGGTGTGTTCACTTTTCCGCTGATGCCGTACAGTTTTGTCCCCGCGCCGGTTTCGGTCAATGCCAGAGATTTGAACCACTGCGCACCGTTTCTGACAATATGGGGCATACAGCAAAGGGTTTCCACATTCTGAATTACCGTTGGTTTGTCCCACAGTCCCTTTTCTGTGGGATAAGGCGGTGGCTGTTTGGGATTGGGTCTTTTTCCCATGAGTGCATTAAGCTGTGCTGTCACTTCGCCGCAGATATAGCGTCCGCCGCTGCGGTGAACAATGAGTTCATAACTGTATCCACTGCCCAGAATATTTTTTCCCACATATCCGGCTTGTTGGGCAATGCTGATTTCCCGCTCCAGAATCCGGGCCGCGCTTTCATATTCGGGACGGATGAAAATAATGCCTTTGGACGCGCCAATCGCGTATCCGGCAATCACCATGCCTTCAATCAACTGATGGGGATCAGCATGAATCAGGACACGGTCTTTGAAGGTTCCCGGCTCCATTTCATCAGCATTGCAGATGATATAACGGGGATGTGGAGCATTTTCCGCCACAGTCATCATTTTCCGTCCAGCGGGAAATGCGGCTCCGCCCCGTCCCAGCAGAGAGGCATCCAGCAGAATTTCCTGAACATCTCTGGGTTTTCTGTTTTTCAGCACATCTGCCAAAGCCTGATAACCACTGCTCTGCTGATATTCTTCCAGAGTGGCAATGCGATCAGCTTTGCGGTTCTGCAACAGTACCTGCGGATATTTGCTTTTTTCGGTATTCAATGTCATATCTCTTTTTCAGAATCAGAAGGTTATAAACCGATCACTTTCCACAATAAGCTGGTACAGATCGTTCTGTTTTGCCCTTTGATGATAACTTTCCTTCACTCCGTGAAGGTCAATCAGCTTGCCTCATGCAAGCAATACACCTTCTGACAGGGTAAAGGTTTTTGCAAGCTCATTGACAGGATATTCTTTTGAGTCCAAAGACGCGTAATTCACAGATGGCCCGTTTAAAAAAATGGTGACATCATCCATTTTTTCAAGCATCATATTTCCCATCCGGAACGCGTTCCATAATATTTCCGGATTGTCACTGCATGACATCAGGGTAATTTTCATGTAACTGTCTCCTCATCATATAGACGTTAAAAAAATAGTACAATCTTCCGGTTTGTGCCTGGGTTCATGAATAATCTGGAAATTTATTCTGCCTTATTTTTCCGGCAATGTTTAGGGATTCTGTTCTGTATCATCATCAAATATATCAGACAGCCGGACAGTTACGCCTGTTATATCCTCAATGCTGCCTTCATGAAACAGCCGGATTCCCTCTTTTGTCAGACCGAAACCGTGTGGGCAAAAGGCTGCACAATCCAGACCGAACAGATACCTGCTTTCAGATAAACATCCGCTTTTTCAATCAAATCCTCTGTCGCCTGTGAGGGGGAAAGAATTTCCACAGCCAGCAGCGGAAGTTCTTCCATTTTTTTCCTGTCTCTGCGGATGTCAATTTTTCGCCATGTATACACAGAAAGATCAGGAATATAATCCGCACCGTCAATCACAAGGGTCAGTTCGGAAAAAGCCCGGAATTTCCGGGAACTGTTGATTGCGGCTCCGATATTCACTGCAATTGCGGAATGATTGTAACTTGGACTCATTTTACAAATCCATACTGTCAGGCATATCCGGAAAAAGCAGGGATTTCTCCGCTTCTCCCCGGCAGGTGTAAAACTTTATCAGCCCGCTTTCCTCACATACCCAGACCTCTTTGGCCCCTTTTGACAGGTAGAGACTTGTTTTTTCTTCAATTTCTGCTGCGGTATTGGATGGGGAAACAATTTCAACACAAATTTCCGGTGCTTCTTTATATGGTGTATCAAACTGGTTTCTTTGAAAAAATGCTGATGTTCCCCATGAAACATCAGCCACTTTCACACCTTTGTGTGTACGGATTGAGCATTCTGTTACAACCCTGCCCTGTTTTTTGTGTTCTCTCAGGAAACCGGAAAGTTCAGCCTGAATCATTCCATGCCTGTTGGATGCCGGACTCAATGTGATTTTCCCCCATTCATTCAGTTCCACTTTATAGGGAAGATTTTGCAAAACCGGATCATTGATGATCTGTGACCATTCCATATTTATCACCCGTTTTTCAACTGATCAACAATTTCATCGAGTTTTTCAATGGTCAGGGGGCCGTATACTTTTTTGTTGATCAGAATGGCAGGCGACCGGTCACAGTAACCAATGCAGCATACCGGCAGCAGGGTGAACAGACCGTCTGCTGTGGTCTGCCCCATTTCAATCCCCAGTTTCCGGCAGAGATGTTCGCCGATGGTTTCGGAACCGTCCATCCAGCAGATCACGCTGTCGCAGATATGAATTACGTATTTTCCCACAGGCTCCCGGTAAAGGAAAGTATAGAATGTAGCAAGTTCATCCACTTCCAGAGGACTCATGCCCAGCATCCGGGCTGTTTTTTCCACAGCCTCATCACTGAGCCAGCCGTACTGCTCCTGCAGGGCCATCATCACATCCACAGCCAGTTCCCTGGGGTGTTCGGCTTCCGCAATATTTTTTTCAATTTCAATCGGTGACATATATAATCCTGATGTCTGTCTGAAATAACATAGACTGAAAAATTTCCAAAGGTTTAAGGATCTAAAAATTGCTGATATGCCGGTCTCAGTGTTGGGTATCTGTTCCCCGAAACAGGTTTGTTTTTCTGTATATCATCAATGCCTGACAAAAACAAGTGCAAAAAAAGAAACCTGTCCGGTTCGCAGCTCCGGTGTTTTGTTTTTACAGCAGAAAAAGACAGATATGTCTCACACCTCCTCCCACCAGATCAGCTCAAATCCCAGTGACACCACCGCATATTTGCGCAGACGCAGGTTTCCGTGTCTTTTTTCCAGCACTTCCCCGTAATCTTTCACCTGTTTCTTTGCATCCTCCATCTGCTCTTTCATGGGTTCCAGATTCCGCAGTTCCTCCTGTGAAAGTTCTTTGGCCTGTGTGCCGGACAGTCCCGCAGTTTTGAGTTTCACAAATTTGAATTCAATAAGAATATCCAGAATGGTGAATCTGCGGGCATCGGGCCGGATGATCATGGTCAGATCCGCATACCGGCGGTCAAGTTCGGTTTCCGTGTCCATGACATAAAGAAAGTCATTGTACAGCAGAGTGAGAAATGCAGTTTTCACCGTGAGTTCATTTGCCCACCGGTAATCCGGATTGTGGAAAACCTTAAAATATTTCTGCTCCACAAAATCGCACAGAGGCTGCATGTCGCCCTTCTGATACAGTTTCTGGGCCGCATACATTCCCTCATCCCTGACCGCAGGTTCGGGCAGCAGCATTTCGCCGATGCGCTGCGCATACAGTCCCCGGATAACCAGATTCGGCACTTTCAGGGTGATTCTGCCGTCAGGCTCCTCCCCCTTCATGGTCAGCACACCGAAATAATACAGAAAGGCAGCCATGAATTCATCGTTTCCGCCTTCTTCCGCGAGCATCTCCCGTATGCCGAACCGGTCAGTGATTCCGGACACTGTCACTGTCCGGTCTTCCCGGAGAAGCTCCAGCAGCATCTGCCGTCCGGCGGAAACCTGCGCGATGTAATCCAGTTTGGCATCGTCTGTGGCCAGATTGGTGTCCAGCATCCGTCTGGGATATTTGCAGTCCATTTCCAGATAATCCAGAAAATAGAGGCAGAGTGTGGGATTGTAAACAAAACTTTCCGCTTCCGGCGAAAACCGGTATCCGTTGTACCAGATGCGCATCATCTCAACAGCGGAGCGGATTTCATTTTCCCCCAGTCCGCATTCCCCGGCCAGTTCCCCCAGCGCACCGTGAATCTCCTCTTCGGTGAATCCGCATATGTCATTCAATTGGGGATACAGATAAATGTTTTTGGCTATGTTGTAACCGCTGGTGATGTCGCTCATGACAACAGGCGACACACCCGTGATGAATATGCGGTCAAACAAAGATTCCGAGGCAGAAGCCTTCACTGCCTTGAAAAGAGTGCGCAGCGGCCCCTCCTCATGCACAAGAGTCTCATACAGTTCCTGCCTCTCCCTGCGGATTCCCATCATAATCTGATTGGCAAAATTGTCGTATTCATCAATAAACAGATATACGGGATAAGGAGTTCTGCGGACAGCCGATATTAAAGATCGTATGGAATTGATTGCATTTTCATAATCCACTCTGATCCTGGGTTCAATAAAATCCTCATAGCACATGACAAAATCATCAATGCAGGAATTGATATGATCATGCAGGGCCTTCCGGATATCTGCCGCACTGCCCGATGGATCAACGCAGGAAAAATCCCAGCGCAGGATAAAGTAACTGTTGCGGGAGGGTGTGGGGTTTTTCCCGATTTTCAGATTTCCGAACATGGTCTCAAATTCATCTTTTTTTGCCACGTCATAATAGTTTGCCAGCATGGACAGCAGCAGGCTCTTGCCGAAACTCCGGGGCCGGAGAAAGAGCAGGTAGCCCCGTTCCAGCAGGGGAATGCGGTCTGTACGGTCGCAGTAAAAATAGCCTTTGGTGGTAATTTTTCGGAAATCGCAGATGCCGTAGGGGAATTTCATGTTTTGTCTCCTTGCTGTTGGTTTTTTGGCAAATATAGCATTTTATGCACAGATATTCAACAGACTTTGCAGAAACTGAAACTTCTGCAATAATGTTATCCCGCGGGATTTGGATTTGTCTTTTCATGCCATTTCCTATAATAATTTCATCCCTTGCGGGATTTGGATTTGTTTTTTTCAT
>CAZHPS010000141.1:0-14344 GCA_964534335.1 uncultured Desulfobacterales bacterium | reverse complement strand
AAGTTTCCCAGATGATCACAGACCCGGATCGCAAACTCAAAAGTGATCCCGGAAACCCGGACATCTGCAATGTGTTTGACTTTCATAAACTTTATTCCGGGCAGGAACTGATTGATGAAGTGAACGAAAACTGCCGCAATGCAGGCATAGGGTGCGTGCAGTGCAAGAAAAAAATGGCTGCAAATCTGACTGTCTTTCTCGAACCCATACGGGAAAAACGGATGTTTTACAAATCCCGGCCGGAAATGGTGGAGGAAATCATTGTCTCCGGAAGTGACAAAGCCAGGAAAGTCGCGCAGCAGACAATGGCAGAGGTTCGGGCAGCAGTGAAAATTACGGGATAGACAAATCTGCATGTTGAATTGCGCATGGCGGGTTATGCCTATTGCTTTGTCAATTTTGATTTTATGAACTGAAGCGTACAAAAAAAAACCGGATTTTTTGGAAAAATCCGGTTTTTGCAGCGCACAGATTCAGGGATGACAGAGTACTATCCTAACCTGCCGCGCAATTCGCAAAAAGGCGGGTTCCGCTGTCATACCAATTCTCCATTGATTTGATACAGTATTGTCAGTTTTTCTCCGGTTCCGCGTGTGCAAAAAACCGCTCCGCTTAATTTTTGCAATCCTCCGGATTTGTGTGCAAAAAACCGCTCTGCCCGGTTTTTGCATCCCTCCGGATTTGTATTCCGCATTGTATAAAACCAATGGCGAACCGGTATCAATTTATTCACCCCAAACGCATTGCATAAAAAAATGGAAATAAAAAAAATAATATGTTAAACCGAAGACAGTTTTTGAAAACAGCCGCTGTCGGGGCTGGCGCACTGGCCGGAAACCTGATACCGGGCCGGGTCTGGCCGGAGGAGACAGAGCCTGTGCGTATCGGTTATCTGCCGATTACTGATGCCACGCCCCTTCTGATTGCCCATGCAAAGGGTTATTTTGAAGATGAGGGACTGAAAACGGAGAAACCTGTGAAAATCCGGGACTGGTCAACCCTTTCAGAGTCTTTTCTCACCGGAAAGTTCAATCTGGTTCATCTGCTGCTTCCGATTCCGATCTGGATGCGCTATCATCTCCGTGTACCCGCAAAGATCATGGCCTGGGATCACACCAACGGCAGCGCGATTACAGTGGGCGCAGACACGGACATCAGAAATTTTGCGGATCTCGGAGGCAGACAGATTGCAGTGCCGTACTGGTATTCCATGCACAATGTCATTCTGCAGATGGGACTGCGGAAAGCAGGACTGAAACCTGTGATAAAGCCCCAGTCTGCTTCTCTGAAACCGGATGAGGTAAATCTCTTTGTTCTCCCCCCGCCGGAAATGCCCGTGTCCTTGGCCGCGAAAAAAATTGACGGATTCATTGTGGCCGAACCCTTCAACGCATTTGCCGAGATAAAAATAAGGGCAAAAATCCTGCGGTTTACCGGTGACATATGGAAAAACCATCCCTGCTGCGTGGTGGTTATGAATGAAAACCTGATCCGCACCAAACCGGTATTTGCCCAGAAAGTGCTCAATGCAATTGTCAGAGCACAGTTATGGACTTCGGACAATATGCCAGAGGCTGCTGAGATTCTGAGCCGGGATTACCTTCCTGCACCTGCGGATGTGGTCAAAAGGGTTTTCACAGGATATGCAAATCTTCCGGAATACGGCAAAGGCAGTGTTCCGCAGTCGATTTTGCACCCGGAATGGAATATTGGCAGGATTGGATTTCAGCCCTGGCCCTATCCTTCGGCCACCCGTTTTATTCTTGATCAGATGCGTCAGACCCTGGTGGAGGGGGATAAGGCATTTCTGGAAAAACTGAACCCTGACCATGTGGTAAAAGATCTGGTGGATTACCAATTTGTGAAACACGCGATCATGGAGGCCGGAGGCCCTGGGAAATTTGCTTCCCATGACTTCGGAGATTCCTGGGATCGGGAAGAAACAGTTGAACTGTAGGTTTTTAATGCCATTATACCGAATTATTGATAAAAAATCCAATGTCCCGGAAGATGCCGCAAACCAGGATACAGGTTCGGATCGGACGAGGTACGGACTATCCGGAACAGTCCTTTTCATCATTTTATGGACAGTGCTTGGATATGCGGTGTTTTCCCGGCCCGGATACGGGCAGTTTTCCGGATTTCTTCCCATTCCCACACTCAAGGCACTGTTCGGCCTCATGCTTGATGCGGATTTCTGGTTTTCGGTCGGTGCCAGTCTGCGCAGGGTTGTCATTGGTATTCTCTTTGCATTCATACTGGGGGTTCCTTCAGGACTTCTGATCGGTTTTTATAAAAAAATAAGGATGTTCACCTATACACCCATACAGTTTCTCCGCATGATCAGTCCCCTGTCCTGGATGCCCGTTGCCCTGCTGGTGTTCCAAAGTTTTGAATCAGCCATCTGGTTTCTGATTGCCATGGCAACTGTCTGGCCCATCATCATCAATACCGCGCACGGTGTTTCCGGAGTGGATATCCACTGGATCAATATGGCGCGCAACCAGGGGGCAAAGGATTACCAACTGCTCCTGAAGATTATCATTCCTGCTTCCATTCCCTTTATCATCACCAGCATACGGCTTGCTCTGGGTGTGGCATGGATTGTACTGGTTCCTGCTGAATTTCTGGGCATATCAAGCGGGCTGGGCTATCTTATCAATGATGCAAGGGATACAATGGCTTATGATCGGCTCATGGCTCTTGTCATCGCTATCGGCCTGATCGGATTCATTCTCGATGGTGCTATCGGTCTGTTTCAGAAAAGATACAGCGGCAAATTATATTTGGGATAGCCCTGCAAAAAGTCACTTCCGCGCCGGTTCATTTTGGGGTTAGTGGAACTTTTGGTACTGATAATACCGATTCGCCATTGGTTTGATCCAATACCGTCAGTTTTTCCGCAGTTCCGGCTGTGCAAAAAACCGCTCCGCCTGATTTTTGCACTCCTCCGGCTCAGACCGGGGCGGAGTGCAGACTGTATCAGGTCAATGGCGAATTGGTATAACGAGGATAAACTTTTTAACAAAGGAGATGGTATTGTGAGAAACAAAGCAGTGATGATGACTATGGCGCTTCTCCTGACGCTTCCCGCACTGGCTGTGGCCGGTGCAGTGTCGGAGAAGGATTTTGAGGTTGGTTCCACGCAGGAACTGATGAATCTGTGTACAGCATCCCCGGACGATCCCCTGTTTCACCAGGCGGTCAACTTCTGTCACGGGTATCTGGTGGGGGCCTATAAATTTTATGAGGCCGAACATTCCGGTCCCAAAGCAGTAAAACTGGTCTGTATGCCCGCTTCCCCGCCTACCCGCAATCAGGCCATTAAAATGTTTATTGACTGGGTCAAAGCCCATCCGGAACATCTGACAGAAAAGCCGGTGGAAAGCGAATTCAGATTTATGATGGAAACATGGCCGTGCAAACCATAATAAATCGGCAAACAGTCCGAATTTCAATTTGAAAGGAGAATTTCATGAACAAAAAGATCCTCATTATGAGTCTGGTCATCTGTATTGTTTTTTGCGGGTGCGCTGGTATGTCAGACACCCAGCAGCGTACCATGAAAGGTACGGCTGTGGGCGCGGGGGCAGGTGCGCTGATTGGCGCTATGGGCGGGGAAGTCGGTATTGGCCTCGCTGTCGGAGCAGCCGTGGGCGCGGCAGGCGGCTATATTTACGATCAGAATGAAAAATCCAAAGAGGCTGCCTATGAGGAAGGATATAAAGACGGCAAGCAGAAAAAATAAAAACAGGGTTCTGTTCTGACTTTTTGCTGAATATTCCGGAGTTCAAAAATTGTATTTTTGCACTCCCCCACAAAGTTTTCGACCTGCTGAACATCTGCACCGGATCAAATCCGCTGATCTGATTCTGACACCAAATCGCCATTGCTTTTATACAATGCAGTAGGTTTTTCTGCTTGATTACAGAGCGTTGTTTTTTTTATAAGCATATTTTCAAAAGCGATTTGGTATGACACATGGACACTGAATTTAAAAGGGGAAAAAAGGGATTTTCAGTCTGTTAAATCCAAAATTCCATCTGTCCCTTTTACAAAAGGTAAGAAAAAAACTTGATTTGACAGGCTGAATTTTTATGTCAAACGCATATTAACCTATAAAAAAACAGTAAAGGAAGGATGATGATGAAAAGATGGACCCGTTTTTCGGTTGTTTTTGCAGTGCTGTGTTCTTTTGTGCTGCTGTTTTCCATGTCTGAAGTGAAAGCTGATGATTACATGGGATATGCAGTTTTCAAAGGCGGATATTACGGCCCCCAGGAAGAATTCGGAGAGGATAATGAGGAGCTTGACGGCCAGGATTATTGGGAAATTGCAGTTGGCATGGATCTGGGAATCATCGGACTGGAAGTGGGAGCTGGTTATATGCAGGCCGATAATGACTGGGCTGAGGTGAGCATCATCCCTGTTTTGGGCACTGCCAGACTACAGTTGCCGATCACCATCTTTTGTCCCTATCTGGAAGCCGGACTTGGAGCCTATTTTTCAGATGTTGAGATCAGAGATTATGAGTCCGACACAGAAGCCAATTTCGGTTATCATGCCGGAATGGGCGTTGATGTCCGTATGGATCGGTTTCTTTTTGGGATTGAAGCACGTTATCTGTGGCTGGAAACCGAGTTTGAGGATTACGATTACGATATAGATATGGAGTTGGACGGATTTACCGTAACCGGGAATGTCGGTATCCGTTTTTAACATGTGTTCACGGTTCAACGGAGCGATAGATACTGATTCGCCATTTATATTGATGCTGATCCGGAGGAGTGCAAAAATTAAGCGGAGCGGTTTTTTGCCCATCCGGAACTGCGGAAAAACTGACGGTATTGGATCAAACCAATGGCAAATCGGTATTAGAAATTATTTCAAAATATTAAATTCATTCATTTCAAAAATATTTTTTATTTTTTGATGGGAATTTTTGATCTCTTGACTTCTGACCCCTCTTACGATAAAGTTAAGAGGAGAGTTTTCGTTCAGGCATTTTAAAAATACCTCACGGGACGGGAAAGGATAAAATTATGGATCAGTTTGTCTGGAAAGAGATTTTCAGCATAGGGATTGATGAGATTGACAGCCAGCATAAGACACTGCTCAAATGTCTTAATGAATGCCTGCAAAAAACAGAACTGACCGGGGATGAGGCTGATATTCATGATCTGCTTACTCAACTGAAGACATATGTTGTTATTCACTTCCAAACAGAGGAAAAACTGATGAAATCAGTCAATTATCCGGAGTTTGAGTGGCACAGGAAACAGCATCGTCTGTTAACAGAGCAGGCAGAACAGTTGGAAAAAGAAGTGCACAGCGGAAAAAAGCATGTTATAGCTTCTCTGACCGCTTTACTCAGAGACTGGTATATACAGCATATCCTGGAGCATGATAAACGAATCGGAGCCTACGTGCTCTCCCGGAGTTAGGAACAAACCCTGAAATTTTGTTTGAAACACGTTTTTTTTGCGTTATCGGATGGGTTCCGGCACGCGGTCAGTTCATTTTTAAACGATTTTAGTACTGACGCCGGTTCAGCCCTGAGATCGCTGATCCCGCGTGATACCCTGAAGATTGAAGTGCATGTGTAACATTGTGGTTATTGGGAAGTTCAACGAATCAGCAGGAATCAACAAAAGGAGGAAAAAAATGAAAAGTAAGCTGGCATTGGTATTTCTGGTATTTCTGGTGGCGGTTTCCCCCTGTTTTGGCGAGGGAGAAAAAGCAGCGGCCACAGACATTGAGAATGAGGTCAAAGCACTTCTGGCGCAGCATGACAAAGCCTTCAGCGAACAGAACCTTGCAGGTGTTATGGAAACCTATGCATCGGATGCCGACCTTGTCCTGATGGGTACAGGTTACGGAGAATGTTACAAAGGCAAAGAAGGCGTTGCAGGAGCCTACACGGAATTTTTCAAAAACTTCGCTCCCGGCACACTCACGCACAATTATTACTGGCTGAAAGCCGGTTCCCAGAATGATGCCGCATGGTTCATGGCCATGAGTCAGAGCGGGGCAGACACGAAAGACGGGAAAAAGGAATTTGGGATTAACTCATCAGGATTTATGAAAAAAGAGAACGGCAAATGGCGCATCGTAGCCATGCACTTCTCCCTGCTCTTTGAAGGCAAAACAGAGGAAGCAGCTCCTCAGGACAAGACAAAATCTCAATAACAACTCTTTGAAGAACAGAGCGGAGGTTGCTTATGGATAAGGAAATCAATCCCAATCAGGCCGAAGAACAACCCGAAAACAGGGAAGAACTGCTGTCCCGGAGGGATTTTCTGCTTGGTTTGAAGAAATGGTCAAAAGTGGTGATCGGAGCCGCTATTGCAGGGGGCGCATTGGCAGTTTCAGGCAAACAGGCCAATGCCGCCGGAGCCTGGGCTAACGCTCATGGTGGTGGCGGCGGAGCCTGGGCGAACAGCGGCGGCGGCTGGGTCAACCGTTATGGCGGATGCGGCGGATGCGGTGGCGGAGGTGCCTGGGCTAACGGCGGCGGAGGTGGCGGCGCGGGCTGGGTCAACCGGTATGGCGGAGGTGGCGGCAGCGCGGGCTGGGTCAACCGCTATTAGCAAAGATTCATCGTAAAAACGGGATGAAACAGGAGTGAATTCATACGGGGCATGATAAAGAAGCGGACTGAAAACGCTTCTTTTGCCCCGTATTTTTTTTCAGAAAATGTTCAATTACCAACGGGTAATAAAAATGAAAAAAATTGCCATTCTGTTCATGTTCTGTCTGTCCGTTTCCGCATATGCGGAAGAGAGTCAGACCATTCCCTACGCGGGTTCTTCCAGTTGCAGGGAATGCCATGAAAAATTCTATCAGCTTTGGTCTACATCCATGCACGGACTGGCTATGCAGCCTTATACATCTGAATTTGCCCATGCAAAACTGGTGCAGCAGCAGAATCCTGTCACGATTGACAAAGTCAGTTACCGCACGGATATAAATGAAGGTGTTGTAATTGAGACCGGCCCGGAAGGGACGAAAAAATACAGGATAGCGCATGTGATCGGGGGCAAGAATGTGTTTTACTTTCTTACCCTGCTGGACAAAGGCAGGCTGCAGACCCTTCCGCTGGCTTATGATGTGAACAAAAAAGAATGGTTTGATACCGCCGCCAGCGGTATGAGGCATTTTCCGGGAGGGGAGCGGAGCCAGACGGTCAACTGGAAAGAATATCCCTACACTTTTAATACAGCGTGCTACAGTTGCCATGTGAGTCAGCTTTCCACCAATTATGATCCTAAAACCGATACCTATGACACCCGCTGGGCTGAGCCGGGGATCAACTGCGAGACCTGTCACGGCCCTTCCTCCGAGCATAACCGCATCGCCAGGGCAACGCCTAAAGGCCAGCCTTTGCCGGAGCCTGCGATTATCAGCACCAAAACCATGACAATACAGCAGCGCAACGATCTATGTTTGAGCTGTCATGCCAAGGCAAGTCCGCTTACCCTTGAATATCCCCCCAGGGAAAGATTTTTTGATCATTTTGATCTCTTCACACTGGAAGATCCGGATTATTACCCGGATGGCCGTGATCTGGGTGAAAATTATACCTATACCACATGGAGCCTGAGTCCCTGCGTCAAATCCGGCAAGATTGACTGTATGCACTGCCATACATCCAGCGGAAGATACCGGTTCAAAAGGGAAAAATTCAACAATGCATGCCTGCCCTGCCATGAGGACAGGGTGAACAATCCGGCAGCGCATACCCGCCATCCTGCGGAAAGTGAGGCAGGCAAGTGTATTTCCTGCCACATGCCCATGACCTCTTTTGCCCGCATGAACCGGAGCGATCATTCCATGATTCCGCCTGCTCCAGCTGCAACACTGGCATACCAATCTCCAAATGCCTGCAACGGCTGCCACAAAGACAAAGACGCAGCCTGGGCAGACAAATATGTCCGGCAATGGCGGACGCGGGACTATCAGGCTCCTTTGCTTGAACGGGCCTCCCTGATTGATGCGGCCCGGAAAAGAGACTTGTCCAAACTTCCGGAAATGCTGGCTTATATCCAAAACAAAAACCGGGATGAGATTTTCTGCACTTCCCTCATACGGCTTATTGCCTCTGCCCCGGATGAGCGAATTCCGCCTGTACTGCTGACAGCGATCAAAGACCAGTCTCCCCTGGTGCGGGCTGCCGCGGCTGAAGCCATTGCCCTGCGGCCTTCCCGCGATGGTATCCAAGCCCTGCTTGATGCCACAGGCGATGATTTCCGGCTGGTCAGGATCCGGGCTGTTGCAGGGCTCACCGGGTATCCGTTGGACAAACTTACAGATGAAGACAGAATCAAAGTGGAGAACGCGGAAAAGGAATATCTTGCCTTTATCATGGCCCGGCCTGATCAGTGGACATCCCATTATAATTTGGGCAATTACCGGCTCAACCGGGGTGAAAACAAAGAAGCAGTAAGCTCATACCAATCCGCTTTGGACAGAGACCCCCAGGCGGTTATGGCAATGGTGAACACGTCCATTGCTTATGCCCGGATGGGAGAAACTGACAAAGCGGAGAAATCCCTGAAACAGGCCCTGAGACTGGAACCGGATAATCCCGCGGCAAATTTCAACATGGGACTTTTGAAGGCAGAGCAAAAAGACCCCGAACAGGCAGAAACGTATCTCAGGAAAGCGATCCAGGCTGATCCCCAAATGGCCCAGGCCGCGTACAATCTTTGCATTATTACCGCAAAGGATCGAATCAGTGAGGCAGTGAACTGGTGCAGAAAGGCAGCAGAACTCCGGCCAAATGAACCTGACTATGCCTATACACTGGCTTTTTATCTCAATCAAAAGGGAGACAGAGCCGGGGCAGTGAGGACATTAAAGTCACTTTTAGAGAAATATCCGGGTTACAAACATGCTGAAATACTTCTTGAAGAAATACTAAAATAGGGGTAATCTGCATACCCTAAGATTGATGAACCCGTAAAAAGTCCTTTTTCCAAAATTTGGATATAATAAAATCAGCCAGTTAATATCTGTTAAAACCTGATTTTCCGACTTTTTACGAGACCATCAAGATTGACAAAATCAATTTTGGTGTGTGTTGTACATACAATATGAACAGTCGGGATATAATAAAAAAATTACTGAATGATGGGTGGCACCTTCATCACGCAAAAGGTGATCACCAGCAATTCAAACATCCTGATAAACCGGGTAAAGTGACTGTTCCGCATCCTAGGAAAGATATTGCCATCGGAACGCTGCGCAATATCTTTCGCCAAGCCGGATGGGATTGGAGGTAAAAAATGAAATATCCTATTGTAATTCATAAAGATCCAGGTTCGGACTATAGCGTTGCCATACCTGATTTACCCGGTTGCTTTTCCGCGGGATCAACAATTGCGGAAGCCATCAGCATGGCACAGGAAGCCGCTGAATGTCATATTGAAGGTATGCTGCTTGACTCAGAACCTATCCCCACGCCATCTGATATTGAAGTGCACAGGAATAATAACGACTTTACGGATGGCATCTGGGCGTTGGTGGATGTGGACATCAGCAAACTCTCACTAAAATCCAAACGCATCAATATTAACATGCCGGAAAGGCTGATAATGCTTGTAGATCAATATGCCAAAAAATATGGTTCAAGCAGATCCGGCCTTTTGTCTCAAGCCGTCACCGAGTATATGGCATCACATCAGTAAATCAGGAGCGAATAATTGAATTTAGAGAGATATCCGGGATACAAACATGCTGAAATACTACTTGAATAAATAACGAAAAATGAGTAAATATAACAGTATATCTTCAGGAATAAAGACTGCCGGTCTTTTTTCGGCCCATCGGCTAAATTCCGGTTTCGAAGAACTTATCCTTACAAACCAACTTGAAATGTATATTTTATAGTGCTATAGTTTACAAAGTGGGGTGGCAATGTGCGGGTTTTCAAAACAAAGTGGTTCGTGCGCTTCGCACGGAGGGAGAAAATCGGAGATCGCAGTTTATGCGGTGCAATCGAAAGAGCCGAATATGGGATTGTGGATGCTGATTTGGGCGGAGGTGTTATCAAACAAAGGGTTGCACGGATAGGGCAAGGCCGCTCAGGCGGTTATCGGCTGCTGATCGCTTACCAATCCGGTGATCGGGCGGTGTTCTTATACGGCTTTGCAAAAAACGAACGCGAGAATATTGAAGACGACGAACTGACAACGCTGAGGGAAATCGCAGCAGGCTGGCTTGAAGCGGATGACGAATATCTTGAAAACGCAATAAAAAAGAGGTTTTTACAGGAGGTGATCTATGACGAAGGAAAACAAAAAAATCAGTCGATTGGCAAAAGCGATGCTTGAGACAGCCAAAGACATGAGACATGCCGGACTTTTGGATGAGGCGGCTTACGGGAAAATAACCCTGCGCCATACTGGTATGAAAGAAAAAGTCGTGGTTGAATCCCTGACCGGTGAAGACATTCATGCGATCCGCGAGCAATCTCATGAATCAGGCGATGTTTGTCCATTATCTGAACTGAACGTCCGGTTACGTGTTGCAACCGGAACGCGGCGCAAAGCCTCCTGCAGGAGCCGCTCTCGCGCTGTTAAACCTAATTTGGAGGCAGCAAATGAAAAAGACAAGGTATTTGGATAAAGAGGAGAAGGAATTGGCAGACTCACTTGAACATGAAAAATGGGTTTCCGATCTTACCGGGAAGGAAAAGAAGCAGTATGAAGAATGTGCGCGTTACAGTCTCAATAAACAAAAACGCATCAACATCCGTATGCGTGAGCGGGATCTGCAGAAAATCAAAGCAAAAGCTATCGAAGAGGGCATTCCGTATCAATTGCTTATCTCTATGCTTATTCATAAATACAACGAGGGTAAAGTATCCATTAACCGGTAAGTTGCCCCCGAAAATATATAAGGAACAACCAGAAATTTCAGAAAGGATATCACTATGAAAATGTTTCGTCCCCAAAACATCCCTGCCGCCGTGCTGTTTGCCGCGTTCGCGATCTTCATTGCGACAGCAGCGCAGGCCGCAGAACCCCCCCGCCGACCGAACTTTGTCATCATCCTCGGCGATGACTTGGGGTTCTCGGACATCGGCGCGTTCGGCAGCGAGCTCAAGACCCCGAATTTTGACTCTCTGGCAAAGGACGGCGTGCGCTTCACGAATTTTTACACCCATGCAACCTGCTCTCCCACAAGATCCATGCTTTTGAGCGGCGTGGATACGCACCTCAACGGCATGGGCAACATGGATGAGTGGGCTGCGCCCAACCAGTGGGGCGTGGATGGCTACGAAGGCATCCTCAGTAACCGGGTGGTCACTCTGCCGCAACTGCTCAGGGATAAAGGCTACCACACATACATGGTCGGCAAGTGGCATCTGGGCAAGGATCCGGAACATATTCCGGCTGCACGCGGATTCGAGCGCGACTTTACCCTGCTCGACGGCGCGGGCAGCTACTGGGACATGAACAATTTCACCGCTGCTGCTCCAAAATCGGTCTTCACCGAAGACGGACGCTACCTGACGGAGCTTCCCGATGACTACTACGCGACCAAGACCTACACCGACAAACTGATCGGGTTTATCGAGTCCGGCCGTAAAGATGGCAACCCCTTCTTTGCTTATGTTTCCCATCAGGCGCCGCACGATCCCTTCCACCTGCCCCGGGAATGGCGCACCCGCCATGTCGGCGAGTATGATAAGGGGTGGGACGCTGTTCGTCAGGAACGCCTGAAGCGGCAGATCGAACTCGGTATCATGCCTGCGGACACGCTGCTTGCCGAGCGCATGTGGTTTATTCCCGATCCCATCGTGCTTGCTCCCGCGACCCGTGCAATTCTCGGCAAGAAGATGGAACTTTACGCGGGTATGGTGGAAAACATCGACTTCCACGTAGGCCGGCTGATTGACTACCTCAAAAAAATCGGCGAGTACGAGAACACGATCTTCATTGTGTTCGGCGACAACGGGGCTGAGGGAACCGACCTCTTCAAGATGATAGCGGGCAGTCCGGGCTCGCGTGACTACCTCTTTGCAGCGATCAACTGGTCCCAGACCCACCCCAATGCCTGGGGCGATCCGGGCACATACGTCGGGTACGGCCCCATGTGGGCGCAGGTCTCCATGACGCCCTTCAGTCAGTATAAGGGATGGACTGCGGAAGGCGGTATCCGGAATGCTCTCATCGTCAGCGGCCCTGCCGTCAAACGGGCAAAGGGGAGCCTCAACCACGGGCTTATGCATGTGGCGGACATCATGCCTACCCTGCTCGAAGTCGCGGGCGCCGAATATCCCAAGACCCATGAAGGGCGTGAGCTGCCCGATCTTATCGGCAAGTCCTGGGGGCCGATGCTGGCAGGTCAGGCAGATTCACCGCGAACAGAGCAGGACTACCTCGCGTGGGAAGCATTCGGCAACCGCGCAGTACGGCAGGGAGAGTGGAAGATCCGCTGGGAGTACAAGCCCTTTGGCAAGGGTGACTGGGAACTTTTCAACCTTGCGGCTGATCCTGCCGAGCGAAAGGATATTGCCGCAGAGCATCCGGACAGGGTAAAGGAAATGCTCGCACTCTGGGACAGCTACGTCAAGGCAAACAACGTGATCCTGCCGAGCCGCTCCATGTTCGAGACGCTCGAAGACGTCCTTCCGCAGCGCGTTCCGGATGATGCGGGTTATCCGCCGCTGGTTTACAAGAAACAGTTCATTCCGCCTAAGGACATGATGGCTGCTCCCAAGCCCTGAGTGTTGCTGATCCGGGAATTAATCATTCATAAATAAGGATGGATATCACATGAAAAACAAGGAAAGTATAATGAAACCGTTTGCCTGTCTGGGGCTGATCTTCATAACGATTCTCGCCGCAGGCATTTTCTGCCCGCCACAGGCTTCGGCCCAAACCCCGGCGCGCTTCTACTGGAAGACGCTGTCAAATGCCAATGCAGTGCCAGTCATTTTCGAGTCCCTGAGCGGCAACACCAACCCTTTTGATCCTGCGCATACCATTGCAGCAGGAGCAGATTTTGATGCGACAATGGCGCTGGCAGGTTATGCGCGTACTTTTTCTCTTTTTGATCACGCGGCAATGGCTGCGATCCTCGTGCCGATGGGCAGAATCTCAGGAGATGTAACAGTGGACGGCAGAACCTTCAATCAATCCACCAACGGGTTCGGCGACCCGATGATTGAGTTCAACCTCAATCTCCTCGGCCCGCGTGCGCAGAAGAACATCCCCGATGTCCTGCGTTACGAGCCGGGATTTTCTGTTGACCTGCTTGTGGATCTGGCACTGCCAATCGGCGAGTATGACAGCGATCAGCCCCTGAATATCGGACAGAACCGCTGGTACGGTCGGCTGGGCATGCCGATCATCTGGCAGATCGGCCCCTGGGTTCCGGGACGGCGCATGACTTTGGAATTCCTGCCTGCGGTGTGGCTTTTCGGAGACAATGACGACTATGTCGGACAGACGATGGAGACTGATCCCATGTTCCAGTTGGATGCGCACCTGACACGCGATCTCACGGAACATTTCTGGGGATCACTTGACGCAGCCTGGTTTTACGGCGGTGAAGCAACCATTGAAGGCAATTCCGGGGAAAAGCTCAACAACATTGGATTGGGGTTTACGCTCGGATACCAGATCAACAACAACCTGAACCTCACTGTCGGGTACAAGTCAACCGTCGGCGATGATGATCCGGATGACCTGAGCATGGACGGTTTCATGGTCTCACTCGTGTTCGGATGGCACCCGATGGTTGAAGGCATGAGACGGCTGGAGGGCGGGGAATAGTGCTTTGCAAAGAGAAGAAACTCTTGGATTTCTGAGGGAAACGCCTCTGTTGATGTTTTGTTTCCCACAGAGAACAGAGAAAAAACTCTGTGATTTCTGTGGGAAACTCCTCTGTCGATGTTTTTGTTTCCCACAGAGAACACAGAGGAGGAAAAGACCACAGAGGACACAGAGAAAAAACTCTTTGATTTTTGTGGGAAATTCTCTGTGTTCTCTGTGGGAAACTCTGACCGGAAAACTCTGCGGTTAAAAGGTTTGACTCACTGCCGAAAAATGATTCTTCAAGGGAGAAAAACAGAATGTCAAAAGTCCTGATTCATCAGTATTACAACAATCGGTAGTGGGACTCTTCATGCTGATAATCCCGAATTATAATGATCAATAAAACTTCGGATACGGATTTCATGAAAATCATCACCACGGCTGAAAGAAAGTGTTTTTCTGACCGGATTCGGGCATCTCTGACGCAGTGTGCAGCTGAAACGTTCAGTGTGCGGAGTCGCCCCGCTTCCCTTTCCTGATGCCCGGTGACGTTTTGGGGGAAGAACTGATGACCG
>CAZHPS010000140.1:0-14402 GCA_964534335.1 uncultured Desulfobacterales bacterium | reverse complement strand
GAACAATATCTTCCGGATCTCCTTTGATACAGTCAGGATGGGGAATAAGTTTTGACAGTTTATCCTCATGCCCGGCAGGACTGACAATCAATCTTCTGCCTTTGTATTCAATTTCCAATGATTTTTTATTTTTAAGAATATGTTCCAGAAATCCTTCCAAATCAGAACAAAACTGACTGACCGAAACAGGGGATGGCATATTTTTTCTCCTTGCATAAAAGATTATTCTCTTGGATATTTCTCATTTCTGCAAAACCGGAAATCCTCTCATGCTGCTGTTACGCTGATGGATTCAAGTTTTTGCTTCAGGCTCCGGAGTTCTTCTGCAAGGCTGTCTGCCCGTGCTTTTTCCTGCTCTGCCCGTGCCTTTTCCTGCTCAGCCCTTTCACTGTCCGGAGGAATCGGTTCATCTGTCTGACCGTCCCATACAACAATCTGTTCCCCGGATTCCGATGCTCCAATCCATACATCTGTTGTCTGACTGTAAATTCTGTTCCGGTCATCACAGTCTATACCATTACTCAGAAGATTTGATGGTACAGCCACGAATTGCACGAATGACACGAATTATGGTTTGTGCATTCGTGCAGATTCGTGTTATTCGTGGCTGTTTAAACTGTAACTCTCCTAATCCAGGCATTTAGAATGCGGTATTTTACAACCGAAATGTTTCAAGTAATGGTATATGAGTGTATATTCAGATCCGCAGAGCCGGTATCCTATAATGGCATAGGATATTCTGTCACTGCGTTTTCTGCCTTCCAGTCCCGGATCCGCAACAATATATTCAGACAGTCCAAGCCGCCGGTATCTGAGCATTCTCTGAAAAATATCCACCAGCCGATACTGGGGGGATATTGCTTCAAGAATGAAAAAAGGTTTCACCCCCTTCTCCGGTATGGAGAAACTCTTTGTGTGCTTTTCCGGATTTTTCACATTTTCAAAAATACTGATGTCAGATACAGGGCTGTCCTCCCCATTCTCCCATATGATTTTCAGATTGGCAAAAACAGTTGTGTTTCTTCTGTTTCGAAGATGATAGCGGAAGATGTTTCTGAGTTTTTCCAAATCCTTGAGAACTGTACGGTGACAGGGACAGTATTCTGTGTCTCCGGACAGGGCAGAGTCTGAATTTTCCTCATCCGGACTGAAATTTTCCATATTTTTTATCCTTTAAGATTTGATAAGATTTGACAACTTTTTAAAAGTTGTCAAATCCTGATCCTTGAAGGAAGAATTTTCATATAAACAGAACATGACGCAAATATCAAGGCAAAACATTGCTGATCAGCAGGCAAACAGGGGAGCCGTGCTTTGCGGCAGAAGTCCGCATTCCCGGCCCATACGGAACAGCAGATTTACTGCCTTTTCCCCTTCGGTTCCCAGATTTTCCGTAAAACTGTTTACATACAGATCAATATGCTGACGGATGATCGAGTGCGCCATTTCCTGTGCATATGTCCTAATGTATTCATCTGCTGCATTTGGATTGGCAAAGGCATACTTCACACTGTCGCATATGGCCTTCTCCACATGCACGGCTGTTTCTTTTCCCAAATCCCGGCGGATGGCAATTCCTCCCAGAGGGATGGGCAGGGAAGTTTTCTGATCCCACCACTGCCCCAGATCTTCCAGACAGATCAGGCCGTAATCCGCAAATGTGAACCGGCCTTCGTGAATAATGACGCCTGCCCCATATTCTCCGGCAGCAACCGCAGGCATAATCCGGTCAAAGGTCATGGGCGTCACATGTGCCTGTCCCGACAGATACAGTCCCAGCAGCATGTTTGCTGTGGTTTTCAGTCCGGGTACGGCAATATTTGCGGAATTGAGACCGGATTTGTCAAAACCGGGTTTTGCCACAATCAGGGGGCCGCATCCCCTGCCCAATGCTGCTCCGCTTCGGAGCAGTCCGTAAGTATCTGAAAGATGACCGATGGCAGAGAAAGAGAGTTTGGAAACATCATATTTGCCGGAAACCGCATCCTGATTCAGGGTTTCCACATCTGCCAGTGTGAGGGAAAATTCCAGATTTCCGCTGTCAATTTTGTGATGGGCCAGTGCATAAAACAAAAAGGTGTCATTGGGACAGGTGGAATAGGCAAGACTGAGTTTTTTCTTCATGGTTTTCCTCAGAAATATTTTGGAGTGTATACAATTACTCAGAAAATTTGATGGTACAGCCACGAATTGCACGAATGACACGAATTATGGTTTGTGCATTCGTGCAGATTCGTGGTATTCGTGGCTTTTTGAACTGTAAAAATTTTTATAAACTCTGCTGATGCAAACCTTTCGAATGCGGTATTTTACAACCGAAATGTTTCAAGTAATGGTATGTGTTCCGCGTGTGCAAAAAACCGCTGCGCTTAATTTTTGCACTCCTCAGGTCAATGGTGAATCGGTGTCAGAAACTGTCTTCGGCAGGTTCCGGTTCCGGGAGTATTTTCTGCATTTCACGTTTTCCTGCCTTTCCCACCAGATTTTCCAGTTCTGTGACAAAATTTTTCATCTCTGTAGCCAGTGCAGCCAGATGCTCGGACGCGGCTGCGGATTCCTCTGCGCCTGCGGACACCTGCTGACTGATGACTTCCACATCACGGACTGTGCGCTGCACCTGTCCGATTCCTTTGCTGACCATTCTGCTTGCTTCGGTAATGGTCTGGGTTTTTTCACCCATAATGGTGGCAGATTCGATAATCCGTTCAAAATCATTGTTGAGTTCCCGGATGGACTGGGCCGCATGACTGACACGTTTTACGGTATTGTCCAAAAGATGCTGGGTATCTTTGGCTGCTTCTGTGGATCTGATGGACAGGGTTCTTACCTCCTCAGCAACAACTGCGAATCCCGCACCTGAATTCCCGGCCCGTGCGGCTTCAATGGCCGCGTTCAGTGCCAGCAGCCGTGTCTGAAAAGCGATTTCATCAATGATTTTGATGATCCTGCCCATTTCTCCGCTGTCAGCCTCAATCTGCCCCATTTCTGCTGTCAGTTCCACGAGCCGTTTTAAGGACTGTCCTGATTTTTCAATATTTTCATTCATCAGATCCTCGGCCCCCCGTGTCATTTCCGAGGCATCCCGGCTCATGATGTTCATTTCCTCCAAAGACGCGGAGGACTGGGAAACCGACAGTGTCTGATCCGATGCGCTCTGTGCCTGCAAGTGGCTGTTTGCGGAAATTTCATCTGCGGCAAAAGACATCTGCTGCGCACTTCGGGAAAGCCCGATCATGACCCTGCGGAGGGGCCGTATAATATAAGACGCAAGCAGCACAGTGAAAAGCAGGATAAATATCGCGGTGACAATACCTAGAAAGCCGGAAATCCATCCAATGGATCGTACTGATTCAAACGCTTCTTTTTCATCCATTTCCGCAATCAAAGCCCATGAAATATCTGCAAAATGCAGCGGAGTATAGGCCGACAGCACCCGGCGGCCCTCATGGTTCACAATCTGCTTTCTGCCGGTCTGACCCGAAACTGCGGCCCGGACTGCATCAGTGTCCACACGGCCCCTGCCCGGATTTGCAAAAGACGCTATCACAGAATAATGCTGTGGATCAGACAGGGAATCTGATCGCATAAGCTGATCCTGTCCGACCAGATAGGTTTTTCCGCTTTTTCCCATGCCTGAATGTTCGTGCATCACGGTGTTCACCCGGTCAATGGACAGACGCAGCGCAACAATCAGTTCGATCTTTTCCCCGCTGATCACGGGCCGGGCCATGAATGCCACAGGTTTTCCTCGGGCCGGGGCATAAGGTGCAATATCCGCAGCACCGAATTCTCTGGTATCTTTGACCTTTTTGACCAGTTTTCCCAGAGCAGTGTCCGCAAATTCGCCCTCTGTAATGTTTACGCCGTAGTCGCCCTGTCTGGCAACCGAATAAAACACATCTCCTTCCGGATGAATCAGCAGCAGATCATCATAACCCCCTGTCCGGACATATTTGGCAAAATAATCGGCTTCCTCCCCCTTTATTTTCGGAGCAATCACCTCTTCCAAAGCCATTGTGGTAAGCATTGCCCAGTTCAGTCCCGGAATCAGCAGGGGGGTATAGCGGACCAGCTCCATTTTTCCTGTTTTTCCCATCCGTACTGATATGCCAGCCTGACCGGAAAGCCCGGCCCGCATTTCCTCATCCTCAGCAATTTCCTCTCCGGATTTTCCCTCCTGAATCACCCTGTCATTTCGGTAGGACGTGACCTGATCCCATCGACCCACCACAAAGGATTCCCCGGTTTCGCCCATGCCGTCTCTGCGCCGGGCAATGAGATTAATTTCACTGCTGCTGATTTTGAAAACCAGCACCCCGGCTTTTTCACTGTAACGGTAAACAGGAGCTGAAACAAATGCGGTATAAGTGCTGTCTGCGGATTCTCCCCAAGGAACAAAATCATGCAGGAACACTCCTTCCAGTCCGCCCTGAAACACCTTTTCCAAAGCAGTGCCTTTCAGTAACCCGCTGATCACATTCTGCCCGATTTCCGTCCCTTTCTGCAGAGTATACACCACATCACCCTCATTGGTGATCAGCAGCACATCCTCATATCCGTAAACTGTTCTGAACTGTTTCATGGAAAGGCCGTATTTTTCCTTTTCAAGAAACTGATACATGATTTCATCCCGTTGTCCATCGCTTCCCGTGACATCTTTGAAACTCACCAGGGCTTCGGCAATCATCACATTGCCGGAAATCACGGAAATATCATTCAGGCATTCCTGAAAATACTCTTCCATCTGGGCCTTTTTGATTTCCTGAACACTTTTGAGTTTTTCAAATGCCTCCTGCCGGAGCGTGGCTGCGGTCTCCATGAGAATATCCATATTGGCTTTGCGCTCAGCAAGAAAACTGCTGATCTGTGCCTTTTTCAGATCCCGTATGCCTTCCAGTTTTTCAAATGCCTGACCGGATATGGCCCTGCTGAAACTGATCCATGAAACCGCGCTGATAACAGTCAGGGGGATCAGTCCCAGAGAAAGCAGCGCAGCAAACAGTCTTGTTTTCAGCCTGAAATTTCTCAACAGTCCTTTTTTCATATGTGACCTCTATTTGCACTCTGTCAGAGAAGATTTTCCGTTTTTGCCACGAAGACGCAAAGAAACAAAGTTTCACAAAGATTTATGATTTCAGATTCTGCTCTTTCATGTGATTCGTGTTTTTCGCGGTTAAAAAACACAGGGCAGTCGGCAGTTTTTGAAACAGATTTGGTATAAAAAAGCTGCACATGCCGTTCACTTACTGTTCCTTCTGCATTCCGGATTCCGGAGTTCTGCTTTGCCCGTACCAGGGAGGTTCAATCATCTCACAGTTTTTCATTTCCTCCGGCCAGATCACGCAGAGTTTTCCGGGCGGCTGCCACTGCACCATCATAAACTGCCGGTATCCGGGGCCGAATTTGGAATGATGGGACTGTCTGTCAAACACCCACCTGCCCATGATGCCCTGATAATCTGTTTCTTCCAAAGTTTTTACCAAAATATCTGATTCCGCACTTCCCCCTTTTTCCACAGCGGCTTTCAGAATGTGCATGGCATCATAGGTGTAAGGGGAGGTGTATTCGGGGGCAGCCTGAAATCCGGCCTGATATTTTTCACAGAAGAGTTTATCCGCAGACGTCAGACCGATGATTCCGGGATAACCCATGCAAATGACACTGAATGATTTTTCCCCTGCATTTTTTCCCAGTGTGGGAAACAGTCCCATTGCTCCGGCCATCAGCGGGCCTTTGTTATCCGCCCAGAGTTTCACGAACTCCACAGGATCAGTATGGGCAAAGGCTGTGATAACGGTTTCCGCTCCGCTTTCTTTGATTTTATGGACAATGGGCAAAAAATCTTTGGTATGTGTGTCAAAATATTCAACCAACGGGATTTCAACACCGGTATTTGCTATCTGTTTTCTCCATTCCTCAGACAAAGGACGTGTCCAAACAGCGTTCTCAATCATCATGGCCACTTTTTTGATTCCGCGCTGTTTGATCAGTTGACCGATCAGCCATTCTGTTGAAAATTTTCCAAGCTCATAAGAGTTGTGATACACATTGAAAACATATTTGTATTTATCATAATTGAGCTTTATTTCTTCGCAGACTTTTGGCGTTCCGGCCCCCATAACCAGAAAAGGCACTTTGTATTGCGGCACCTGTTTCATGATTTCCAGAGCCACTTCACTGGAACCTGTGCCAAGCACGGCAATCACCTTTTCCTTATCCGCGAGCCGGGTGTATTCATAGGAACCGATCACAGGGCTGTCTTTGGCATCCCCGTAAACCAGTTCAATTTTTTTTCCCAGAATACCACCCTGCGCGTTGATGTCATCCGCAGCCAGTTGCGCTGCCATGCGTATGCCGGGTCCGCCCGGAAGCGTGCAGGTCAGTATGCCGATTTTCCATGTATCTCCTGCAGATGCAGTGGAACCGCCCGCAGCAGAAACAAAAACAAACCACAGGACAGTCACAGTTGAAAAAAAACGCTGTTTGGATATTTTTCTCATGTTCCCTCCCTTTTTTAATGTTGAATGTTGAATGTTGAATGTTGAATGTTGAATGTTGAATGTTGAATATTGAATATTGAATATTGAATATTGAATTCATTCATCATTCATCATTCATCATTCATCATTCACCATTCACCATTCACCATTCACCATTCACCATTCACCATTCACCATTCAGCATTCAGCATTCAGCATTCAGCATTCACCATTCACCATTCAGCATTCACCATTCAGCATTATCAAAAAATCTCCACATTTTCATCTTCTGCTTCGGATGTTTTCATCTCACGTTTTTTGACTGAAAGCCCAAGAGCCTCTTCCACTGTCGCTCCTTCCAGAATCGCATCAAACATGGCCATGTCCTCATCATGAATGTATTTGGAGCGGATCATCTGCTGCAGTCCGTACCATTCATAGGGATTGTACAGACGCCGGTCATCTCCTATGAGTTCGGCCAGAGAGGCCAGACTGTGGGAAACATGGGACAGCCGCTGTGCCATGAGATCATAAAACTGAAAGGACACAATGGCCTCATTCATTTTTCCGGATACAGATTTGAAATTGTCCTGTATTGCTTCCTTATCCCCGCCATCCGGCATTTTTTCCGCAGCTTTTCCGATAATCTGCACATTTCCCATCATGGATGTGAACAGTTCAGCCAGCGTGGTGATGGATTCATCCCCTTCTTTCATGGTTTTTTCAATACGGGATACAGCCAGATCCAGCATGAGAACAGTTTCCCGAATCTGACTCCAGTCCAAATCAGGCTTTTCAGGTTTTGACGGCATAAAAATCTCCTTTGTTCATAGTAAATCAGGCATTTCCTCTCCGCCAATACCGGGGCGGGTGAGAGCAAAATCATAACGAACCGGATCTTCGGGAACCCATCTGGCAAATTCTGCCGTGATTTCCCGTGCAGTCCGCATATCAGCGGCTTTCCGGGCTGTCAGTCCCAGTTTCCGGCTGATCCTGTGCATATGCACATCCAGGGGCACGATAAGTTTTGATTTCGGAACATTGTCCCATCCGCCCGGATCTACGCTGTCTTTGCGCACCATCCAGCGCAGAAACAGATTCATCCGCTTGCAAGCGCTGCCCCGTTCCGGCAGAGGAACCAGATGCCCCGGATTTCCTGTACTTCTGAGATGATTGCAGAAAAGGCTCAGGGCAGAAATCAGGTTTTCATCTTTTTTTTCCATTCCTGAAACAAAGCATTCCTGCAGAGAACCGTATTCCTGCAATATGTTTTTTGCACCAATCAGCAAATCAGCAAGATGCTCTCCTGTGGCAAAACGGTGCCGGAATCCTGTAAAAAATTTCCCGATTATATTCGGGGAATTTTCTTTCAGAAACAGCAAAGGGGAAGGCCCCATGATTTTCAGCACGGAGGCAACGCTTTTCAGTATCTGCGCAACCCGGCCATAAGCCAGGGCTGAGGCTATCAGCGCGGTGATTTCCCGGTCATGCAGGTTTTCATAATCATAGAGAAAAACCAGGGGATCATAAGCCGCATATTCCCTGCGGTTGTATTTTTGGTATAATTCTTCCAGTTTCTCTTTCATGTTATTTGTACCATGCCTGCGGTTCTCCCTGTAATACCGATTCGCTATTGGTTTGATCCAATATTGTAAGTTTTTCCGCTTTTTCGTCTGTGCAAAAAACCGCTCCGCTTAATTTTTGCACTCCTCCGGGTTTGCATTCCGCATTGCATAAAACCAATGGAGAATTGGTATAACATGGATTGTGTCAAATGTCATTTTCTCCCTGATGAGAACCGGGGCATTTCCATTCCCCCTTTTTTGTCTGATACTGTTCTGGTAATACAGTCAGCAGATCGAAAAATTTCCGGAGGAGTGCAGAAATTGTGTTTTTGCCCTTATGAACTGTTTTCAGGCCGATCTGCTGAAAATTTTTCGATTTGCTGACGGTTTTTTAAGAAAGAGATTTTTACACTGAAATTCTGAGGGGTTTGAAAACCTTCAGCGTTTTTCGGACAAACATTTTCTTAAAATTTATAGCATTTCATCTTTGTTTCCGCAAGAGGAAATGGGGAATTCATTTAACAGAACAGGAGGATAATCAGAGGAAAAAAAATCGCCTGAGTCCTGACCTGACTGACATGCTGTGAGAAAAAGAAATATTCATCCGTGAAATAATTCTAATCCGGTTTTTTGATTTCATAAGTAAGGTTCCATAAATTTTCGGGCATAAAATTTTCATAAAAACCGGATTTTTCGGAAAAATCCGGTTTTTTGAATACACGAAAATTTTTGTTTGCCTATTTAACTGGAAACTGCGGGCTGTTTATTGACTTTCAACAGGATTTTTTGTGCTTGCCTTTCCATGTTTTCGGATGTAATATACGAAAATAACAGGAAAGGGGCAGGTGAAATGAAACACCGTACAGATCCGAAGGTTGACTGTGTTTTCAAAAGCATTTTGGGCAAAGGAAAACAGGAACCTGCTGATCCACTTTCTGAATGCTGTTCTGGAACCCGGACAGGGAAAGCAAAAGGAAAAAAAACAGGCTGAAAAAAAAGCAGCCCAGGCAGAAGAGAGCCTCAGAAATCTGTGTGCCAATGCTGAAGCGGAAGGGAATAAGGATTCATGATGAGGAAATATGAAAGGGAAGGCAGTATACTTCTGACGCAAAGCCCTTACAGGAAAATCTGAATGCTGTCCTTTCTTCATCCCTTTGCCCTGACGGGCCTTATTGCTGTTCCTTTTCTTATTGCCATCTGGCTGCTGCGCAGACGGCATCGGGTGTATACCGTCTCCAGCCGGATGCTGTGGGAACATCTGCATCCGCCTGCGCAGAGCGGTCTGCATCTGAACCGTCTTCAAACCCGGTTCCTTTTTTTTCTGGAACTGCTTATCATCCTGCTGCTTGTGCCTGCCGCAGCCGGGCCTTTTCTTCTTTCTGCGAATCGCTTCCTGCCTCTGACTGTTATACTGGATGACTCTGTATCCATGAGGGCTTCAGATGGTCATGAATCCTTTCGGGAAAAAGGGATAAAACAGATGGAAAACATCCTTCGCTCCCGTTCCTTCCGTCCTGTACGTTTTATTCTGGCCGGAACAGAACCGAAAATACTGTCCGGGATTTCCGGAATACCGGGAATCGACAAAGAATGGAAGTGTTATTCGCCCTCTGCCCGTCTGGATTCCGCATTGGGAACAGCCGGAGAGATCAGCGGAAAAGACGGACTGATTCTGGTGATTTCCGATCATGCACCTTCAGGAAATCCGGATTCCCGTATCTTATGGCGGGCCGTAGGCTCTCCGCTTTCCAATGCCGGATTTGTCAGCGGCGTGCGTTCCACTGCCGGAGATAAGGCCCGCATTATGCTGGAAACAGGCAATTTTTCCGATCAAAAGACGGAAATAAGAATAAAGATGTATGGAACCGAGCAGCTACTGGCGATGGAAGCACGGGGCAGGAAGCGCATAATATTTGAAGTTCCCGGAAATGCTGAACAGCCTCTTACTTTTCAACTCCCGGATGATGCCCTGGCCGAAGACAACCAGATTATTCTTTTCCCTTCTGCTGTGAAAAAAGCCGGTGCTGATGTGCGCATTGTGAATCCCGGACTTTATGCACTGGTAAAGAGGGCGGTTCAGGCTTCAGGGCTGACTTTTGCCCATACGCCCGCGATCCCGGATATTCTTTTTACAGACAGCCGGGAAACAGGTGAGGCATATGGCAGAACCTGGACTGTGCAGATGATTTCCGAAAAAAACTCACTGCCTTACAAAGGGCCTTTTGTGGCTGATAATTCCCATCCCATGATGAAAGGTATCAGTCTGGAAGGTCTTATCTGGGCCAGCGGCAAAAAAACCGAAATGCCCGGAATTCCGGTAATATCCATCGGAGACATCCCGGTGCTGACCGATCTCCGCAAACCTTCGGGCGTACATGAAATCCGCATGCGCATGGATGGCAGCCAATCCACTCTGCCTATCACTCCTGCATGGCCGGGACTGATCTGGAATATGATTCACTGGCGGATTTCCGAACTTCCGGGCCTGGGGGAAAGCAATGTGCGTGCAGGAACATCAATTTCTTTTGTTCCGGAAGATCAGGCTACCAAAGTACGGCTAATCTTGCCTGACCGTAAAGAGCAGGATGTTCCTCTCACCGGTGGAAAAGCATTTGTCCGGATTGATCAGCCGGGCATTTATACGGTGAAATCCGGAAACAGGGAAAGTCTGTTTGCCGCCAATCTTTTTTCTCCGGAAGAATCAGATCTTTCTGCGTGTGTATCCGGGCAATGGGGAAACTGGGATGATTCCGCAGCAGTGCGCAGGGATTCCCTTCCGCTGGACTGGATTTTTCTGCTCCTGGCCCTTGCAGGACTTGCGTTTCATCTGATGATAACAACAAATGCGCGATAAGGATGTTTTCAGCAAAAAAACAGGCACTTTTTTCACTCCTGCATAAGCAGGATTTCATATTTATAATTTCAATCCTTCGGTGTTATCAATGAGCTGAAGTGTACAAAAAAACCGGATTTTTTGGAAAAATCCGGTTTTTGCAATGCACAGATTCAAGACTGACAGAGCAGCAGGTATGTTTATATAGTTTTTAAGACAAAGATTGTTGCCTGAAAACCTTTAGGGTTTGTAAAAAAATAACCTGTACAGTTTTTCTGTCCTGAAACCCTAAGGGTTTTCAAAACCCTCAGGGTTTATAACAGGTTATTTTGATACAGACCCTTAGGGTTTTTCGGACAAACATTTTCTGAAAGTCTATAATTTCAATTTTTCAGTGTTATCAATGACAGGGAGATTTTTAATATTTTCAGTTATTCCAGGTTGTTCAGCGGACCTAGCCCATTGCAGATTTTCTGAGGGCAAACAGACAGTGCCGGCATGGTGAAAATCATTGTTAAGGGATTTGCCGCATATTCCCTGTTTAAGTCCGCTGATAATGAAATTTTCATAAATGGTGGCTATTTTATCCACACTCAGGCGTCCGTCAGATTTATACCACGCAGCACCGGCAGTGCACAGGGTCAGAATGGCATAGGAAAGAATTTTTACATCACCGGGTGCAAACACCCCTTCCCAGGTGCCTTTTTGAATAATATCCTGAAAAATCTGCTCATATTCATCCCGTTTCTGCACGATCACCCGGAGATGTTCCTGTGTAAGGCCCCGCATTTCACTGTTTGCAATAAAATTCTCCTTTTGCCGTTCCAGATGAAAACGGACATGAGTATGAACTGCCATCCGCATTTTTGATTCCGTATCCCTGCTTTTCGCAATGCCGGTTTTCAGACAGTCTGTCAGATCTTCCATTGTTGTTTTCTGGATACTGAACAGCAGTTCCTCCTTGCTGGCATAGTGATAATATATGCTGGCCTTCTGAATGCCGCTTCCTCGGGCAATATCACTGATACTTGTGGCAAAATATCCCTTTTGGAAAAACAGATCAATGGCAACAGATTTAATGGTTTCTTTCATATTGCCCGCAGTCATAACATTCTCCTTTTGTACAGATTTCCGTTTCCGAAGCAGCATGATAACCGGAAAAATTTTCTACCGACCGGTCGTTAGTCACAGGTTTATTTCATGTATCATTCTGTTTGTCAAGATGAAAAAAATGGGAATCAGAGAGACCATCCGGAAGTTTGGCACTACTGCTCTGTCAGATTTGAATCTGTGAGCTGCAAAAACCGGATTTTTCCAAAAAATCCGGTTTTTTTTATACTTCAGATCATAAAATCAAACGGTAGTGGGTCAAATCCGTTGATCTGAGCCTGAAACCGGTGCAGAAAAAATCCGTAAGGATTGAAATTATTATAGAAAAAAATTGAAAAAAATAACCGGAATCCCGGAAGGGATGACATTATCAGCCGATTTGACCCACTGTCAATCAAACCTGACAGAGTACTCCTGTCTTCCTGACTGAATGAAAATAAGGGAATTGACTCTGATGTATGGGATTATACCGATTTTCCATTGGTTTTATACAATCCGGAGGAGTGCAAAAATTAAGCGGAACGTTTTTTTGCACACACACCATCAGCAGCGGAAAAACTGACGGTATTGTATCAAATCAATGGAGAATTGGTTTTATACAATGCGGAGGAGTGCAAAAATTAAGCGGAGCGGTTTTTTGCACACATTGTCTGCGTGGACGGTGAAACATGTCCGTCCACAGCCAGATGCGTCAGGAACTGTTCAATTTTGAGTTCCCCGTCTTTCAGGTCATCCCGTGATTTCATTTTGTGAAACCGGATAAATCTCTTAATCCAGTCACAGTATGACCGCTCCGTATGGATGGAATAATGGTGAAGCCGCATTATATCACGAACCTCATCCATGATTTTTCTGTCTTTTTCGCTTGACATAAGTCTCCCTTATAAAGTATATTCAGTTACAGGATAAGAAATATTAAAAAAGGAGAAATTTGTCAAGACAAAGTCAGCAATTCTAATTTTGGAAAAAATTGATACAGGAATCCGTTTTTCAGTCCTTTTGGCAAACGCAGAATCAATGCCTTATATTTTATCAAAAGCCTTTTACTGCCAAAATTAGAATTGCTGAGACAAAGTTTCCCTGATAAACGCTGTTTCTGGGTATTATCAGGGAGAATTTGTCAAGGCAAACTTTTCCTGATAACTGGTGTTTTTTGGGTATTATCAGGGAAACTGACCTGATAATCAATGGTTAGCTGGCTTATTGGTTCATTACTTTTTCAATGATTAAGGGGGCAGATATTATGAAACATGCTTTTATCGTTATTGTATTAACAGTAGCATCAATCTCAATTTCTATGAATGCTGTGGCAAAAGATTATTATCAAATTGTTTCAAAGAATAGTCAGAAATGTTTGGATGTTGAAGCAGGAAGCAAAGAAAATGGGGCGAACATACAACAATGGTCTTGCTTTGGAGGCAATAATCAGAAATGGGAATTAAGAAAAATTGAAGGAGATTATTATCAAATTATTTCCAAAGAAAGTGATAAATGTTTGGATGTTGAGAACAGAAGCATGGAAAATGGGGCAAATGTTCATCAGTGGCGTTGTGTTGGGGAAGAAGAAAATTGGAATAGTGATAACCAAAAATGGAAGTTAAGAAAAGTTGGTTCATACTATCAGATTATTTCTAAAAGAAGTGATAAATGTTTGGATGTTGAGAACAGAAGCACGGAAAATGGGGCAAATGTTCAACAGTGGCGTTGCGTTGGGGAAGAAGAAAATTGGAATAGTGATAACCAAAAATGGGAAATTAAACCTGATCCTTTCCTTTCAATCCATGTTGATGACAGTCTGTTGCTGGATATTCCCTGCGTTGAATATGGCGGTAATAATTATTCATTCAGACTTGACTACTATCCTAATCCGAATGACCCGGCAGGTATATATTGGAAGATGGATATTAACTCTTTTACAGAAATTTTGGACAGCTCCGAAGTAATTGGAAATTATGTAAAAATTGAATGTATTCATGTTGATGGCAGTCTGTTGCTGGATATTCCCTGCGTTGAATATGGCGGTAATAATTATTCATTCAGACTTGACTACTATCCTAATCCGAATGACCCGGCAGGTATATATTGGAAGATGGATATTAACACTTTTACACAGAAAGTTTATAAAAACAGTATCGGCATGGAATTTGCTTTTATTTCAAAAGGTACTTACATGAAGGGAAGTGAGTTGGATGAGAAAAATGATATAAATTATAAGCCTAAAGAAGAGGTCAGCATACAGGAAGATTTCTATATTCAGGCAACTGAAGTAACCCAGGGGCAATTTAAGGAGATTATGGGTTACAATCCTTCATATTTCAAGAACTGCGGAGATAATTGCCCCGTGGAAAATGTTACATGGGAACAATAGTCCGGTAATTTTCTGAAAAATACTTCACAAACATAATAATTTCATAT
>CAZHPS010000139.1:0-14407 GCA_964534335.1 uncultured Desulfobacterales bacterium | reverse complement strand
TCTGCGGTTAAAATCTGCCCGGCAGAAGTATAAAAATGTTTTAAGTATCGGTATAGATTTTAAGAAAAACATTGTCATTCTGAAACCCTAAGGGTTTTTTGGACAAACATTTTCTTAAACACTATCAGTAGTACATAACCATTTTAGATTTTATGGTATCAATTCCCCTCCTGAGAGACAGGGCAGTTAAGTTTTTCATTCCCCTCTTGAGAGGGGATAAAGGGGTGTGTCAGGTGCGGGAACAGACACACCCCCTGCCCCCTCTCAAGAGGGGATTTTTTGGGATTTGTATAAAATCAATGGCGAATTGGTATTACAGAATTTGACAACTTTCAGAAATTTGACAACTTTCAAAAAGTTGTCAAATCTTATTGGAATCTGACTCTTAATTGGCATGATTAGCAAAGGAATACAAACATGATCCGCAGTAAGCGCATGATGAAACCGGTTTTGCTGCTTATCGCAGTTTTTTTTGCATGTCCGGACTATGCTCCGGCACAGGAAAGCCTGCTGATTCAGGCTGCCAAAAAAATGATCACTCTGAGCGGTTATACGCGCAGCGACACAGTTATGACCCTGTCCTCGGAAATGGCGGGAAAAATTCTCCATGTTCATTATGATGTGGGGCAGACTGTGGGAGACAAAGCCTTTTTTGAAATTGATCCCACATTTATTGATTTTCAGATCCGCAGCACCCGCCAGTCTTTGCAGAAAATCGAAGCTGCTATGCTGAAAAATGCGTCCGGCGTGACCTATTTGGAAAAGGAATTCCAGCGCATTGACCAACTGCACAAAGGGGAACGGGCCACTGAAGTCAAACGGGACGCGGCAGAGGAGGAACTCAGTCAGGCACGGCTGGAACGCAAAACTTTGGATGCGGAAAAGGCCGTATTGCAGACCGCTTTGAGCGAACTGCAGGAACGCAAACGCAGACACAGCATTTTTGCTCCCAAAGGATGGGTTGTGATAAAAAAAATGGCAGAACCCGGAGAACTGGTTGCAGCAGGCACACCTGTGGCCATGCTCGGAGATTTCCGGCAACTGACCGTTCCCCTGTCTGTATCCAGTCCGGAACTGCAGGCCATCCGATCTTTTGGAAAGGAATTTGACGCGCAGTTGGAGGGAAAAACTGTAAAGGCGCGCGTGAAATGGGTTAATCCGGAGTTTGATGAAAAAACCCGGAAACTGGGCATTGAACTTATTCTGTCCAGATATGAGGGGGAAAAAAGAGGCGGTCTGCGCTTTTCTCTGGATTTGGAAAGCCAAACCGAAGGGCTGTGGATTCCCAAACAGGCTGTGAACAGCCGCTATGACAATCCCCGTGTGATTCTCAAAGAAAATGGGGAAACCGTCAATATCATGGTTCTGGGCGAATCAGACGGGTATCTGATTGTCGGTGCAGACAAAAAACTGAAAATCGGAGCGGAACTGGAAATGGCAAAATAGTCTGCGAATAAAGCAATAGACTGTTCAGAATCACCGCTGCAACTGTCATCAATAAGGAACGATAGAAAATGCGTCACCGGGAGGAATCAGTCAACACACAGCTTGCGCTGCTTCTGTCACAGCACGGCGTGATTGCGGAACCGGAAACAGTTCACAGATCCGGGAAACAGAGACCGGATGTCATGTTTCTGCTTGACGGACTGCGTGTCATCATTGAGGGAAAGTTTGCAGACACACCGGATGCGGAAGACACGGTGCTGTCCGATGCGCTGAAACGGGTGCAGACCGGTATCTGCCATATTGCGGTTGCACTGGTTTATCCGGAAAGCATACGCAGTGTTTCCGCATCCGTGCTTGGGGAAATCCTGTCAGAAACCCGTGTGCGCTTTCTGACTGTTTCTGAGGCGGGACAGACAGAGTGGGCCGATGCAAATCCTCCGGAAATTCTGGCTTCGATTCGCCGTGTGCATGAAGCACTGATCAGAGATGACATTGTTGCGGAAGCGGCATCCCGTCTTTCGGAAAAAATTGAGAATATTGCCGCCCTGTGGATCGGGCAGCCCGTAACCTGTGACCGGCTTTCGGATATTCTGGGAATTCCGGCAAAACGCGGGGAAAGCGCAGACGAGCAGTCTGCCCGGCGCATCACCGCGACCAAAGTTGCCTCTCTGGTGCTTGCCAATGCCATGATATTTCAGGAACAGCTTGCCATCAGCGGGGCGGACGGCAGCGTGGATTCCCTGCGTTCATACAATACTGATCCTGATCCAATCGACAGTCTGATGCTGCACTGGCGCGGAATATGGGAAAAGATAAACTATGTCCCGGTGTTTCAGCTTGGGGAGGCGGTTCTCCGGGAAATCCCCGCATCTCCGAATGCCATATCAGCCATCCGCATGCTCCTGACAGAGGCAAAAGCCATCTGTGCCAACCAGTCTGCACTCCGGCATGACCTGATGGGGCGCATCTATCACTGGCTGCTGCATCATGCCAAATATCTCGGCACTTATTACACGGCCACGTCCTCCGCGACACTGCTGCTCAAACTCGTGTTTGCGCAGAACTGGGAGGGCAGGGATTTCGGATCTCCCAAAAAACTGGAGGATTTCACGGTCGCTGACCCTGCCTGCGGAACCGGAACCCTGCTTATGGCCGCAGCACAGGCCATAACCGATCAGTTTGTTGTCTCAAGGGTGAAAAAGGGCAGAACAGTTGATGAAAAAAATCTCAGCCGCCTGCATCAGATTCTGATGGAAAAAGTGCTGTACGGCTATGATGTGCTGCCGTCAGCAGTTCATCTCACGGCTTCAACCCTGGGGATGCTTGCCCCGCATGTGACTTACCGGAGCATGAATCTCTTTGTCATGCCGATGGGCGTGAAAAACCGTTCCCTGCGCCTGGGCAGTCTTGATTTCATCTCAAAAAAACGCGTGACCACCCAGATTTCGCTGGACAACACCCAGATGGAAATCCTACAGACCGGTGTGCGCGGGGAGCGGTTCACCTCAGCGGAAATCCCTGAGATGGATCTGTGCGTGATGAATCCCCCCTTTGTCCGTTCAACCGGAGGAAATCTCCTGTTCGGCAGCCTGCCGGATGACGAACGGGCAAAACTGCAGATCGGACTGAAAAAATGCTCCAAAGATCTGCAGTGTTCCGTGACAGCCGGGCTTGGCAGTGTGTTTCTGGCAATGGCCGACAAATATCTGCACACGGACGGACGGCTGGCCTTCATTCTCCCTGCGGCACTTGCAACCGGTGAAGCATGGAGCACAAGCCGGAAACTGCTGGCTGACCGCTATCATGTCGAAGTCGTGATGGTCAGTCATGATGCAGACCGTCCCAACTTTTCCGAGAACACAAATCTGTCCGAACTCATGTTCATTGCGCGCAAACGGAAAAAAGATGAACTTCCGGGTGAAACCGTTTATGTCAATCTCTGGCGCAATCCCCATACCATTTATGAGGCACTGACTGTGGCCGGGGGCGTGCGTATCTGCAAACCCGCATCACTGGATTCTGCCTGGATAACATCAGTAATCGGGGCCGGAGATCGAAAATTTGCGGAAGTGCTGTCATTACCGGCATCGATTGTTACAGATCAGTGGATCGGCGTGCAGTTTGCACAGACATGGACACTGCGCGCGGCAGTAAAACTGGAACAGGGAAAACTGGAAGTGCCCGGCAGAAATTCTGTGGATGTGCCTCTGTGCCAAATCACTGAACTGGGAAGTCTGGGATACGACAGCCGTGATATTCACGATGCCTTCACGGTCTCAGAAACCGACTGGTCTCCCTATCCTGCATTCTGGAACCATGATGCCAAACAGGTGACAACTCTGAAACAGATCCGGAATTCGCATCTGCTCCCCCGATCTGCCGCTGCCAAAGGGAGAAAAATCAAAGACTGCAAAAAAATAGCGGAAAATGCAGGCCGTATATTGCTGATTGAGCGTACCAGAACAACAACACATCGGGTTATTGCGATTGGTTTTGATGAACCGGTTCTGGGGAATACGTGGTGGGCTTTGAAAACAGAACTGTCTGCGGAGCCGGAAAAAGCACTGCTGCTGTGGCTTAACTCTTCTCCTGCCCTGCTGCTGATGCTTTCCCGCCGGGTAACTACGCAGGGCGTATGGATGAAGCTCAAAAAAAATGTCTGGTCATCAATGCCTGTGCTGGACGTGCGTTCTTTGCCGGATGAAGCAATCACCCAACTTGCCAAAGCCTATGACAGAATTTGTGACAAAGAACTGCGCTCTCTTGCCAGACTTGACGCTGATCCGGTGCGTGCGGAAATTGATGCTGCCTTGTCCGCTGCGCTGGATCTTCCTGACATGAAACCGCTGCGTCAGCTTCTTGCACGGGAGCCGGGTTTGACGGGCAAAGGACTGGCCCTGAAACCCGGTGAGAAATGAACACCTTTTCTGAATTGCCAGTATATTGTTTGTCAAAAGATTATTTTGTTTAAGGAAAAAAGCAATGCCACAGCCCCATCGTCACCGGGAGGAATCAGTCAACACACAGCTTGCTCTGCTTCTGTCACAGCACGGCGTGATTGCGGAACCGGAAACCCTTCAGCGTTCCGGGAAACAGAGACCGGATGTCATGTTTCTGCTTGACGGACTGCGTGTCATCATTGAGGGAAAGTTTGCGGACACACCGGATGCGGAAAACACCGTGCTGTCCGATGCGCTGAAACGGGTGCAGACCGGCATCTGCCATATAGCGGCTGCGCTGGTGTATCCCGAAAATATCCGCACTGTTCCGGCTTCGCGGCTTGGGGAAATCCTGTCAGAAACCCGTGTGCGGTTTCTGATTATATCTGAAACCGGGCAGACAGAATGGGCCCGGGCTGTCCCGTCAGAAATTCTCACGGTTCTCCGCCGGGTGCAAGAATCTTTGTGCAGAGATGACATTGTTGCGGAAGCGGCATCCCGTCTTTCGGAAAAAATTGAGAATATTGCCGCCCTGTGGATCGGGCAGCCCGTAACCTGTGACCGGCTTTCGGATATTCTGGGAATTCCGGCAAAACGCGGGGAAAGCGCAGACGAGCAGGCAGCCCGGCGCATCACAGCCACAAAGGTTGCCTCTCTGGTGCTTGCCAATGCCATGATTTTTCAGGAACAGCTTGCCATCAGCGGCGGGGACGGCAGTGTGGATTCCCTGCGTTCATACAATAGCGATACTGATCCTATCGACAGTCTGATGCTGCACTGGCGCGGAATATGGGAAAAAATAAACTATGTCCCGGTGTTTCAGCTTGGGGAGGCGGTTCTCCGTGAGATTCCAGCGTCCCCGAATGCCATATCCGCCATCCGCCTGCTCCTGACAGAGGCCAAAAGCATCTGCGCCAACCAGTCTGCGCTCCGGCATGACCTGATGGGACGGATTTACCACTGGCTGCTGCATCATGCCAAATATCTCGGCACTTATTACACAGCCACGTCCTCCGCGACACTTCTGCTCAAACTCGTGTTTGCGCAGAAATGGGAGGGCAGGGATTTCGGATCTCCCAAAAAACTGGAGGATTTTGCGGTGGCTGACCCGGCCTGCGGAACCGGAACCCTTCTTATGGCCGCAGCACAGGCCATAACCGATCAGTTTGTTGTGTCACGGGTGAAAAAGGGCAGAACAGTTGATGAAAAAAATCTCAGCCGTCTGCATCAGATTCTGATGGAAAAAGTGCTGTACGGCTATGATGTTCTGCCGTCCGCAGTTCATCTCACGGCTTCAACCCTGGGGATGCTGGCCCCGCATGTCACGTACCGCAGCATGAATCTTTTTGTCATGCCGATGGGCGTGAAAAACCGGTCGCTGCGCCTGGGCAGTCTTGATTTTATTAACAAAAAACGGGTCACAACACAGATTTCGCTGGACAACACCCAGATGGAAATCCGGCAGACCGGTGTGAGCGGGGAGCGTTTTACCTCAGCGGAAATCCCTGAGATGGATCTGTGCGTGATGAATCCGCCTTTTGTGCGCTCAGTCGGGGGCAACCTCTTATTTGGCAGCCTGCCGGATGACGAGCGGACAAAACTGCAGACGGAACTGAAAAAATGTTCCAAAGATCTGCAGTGTTCCGTCACAGCAGGTCTTGGCAGTGTGTTTCTGGCTCTGGCCGACAAATATCTGCGCACGGACGGACGGATGGCTTTCATTCTCCCGGTGGCACTTGCCACAGGTGAGGCATGGGGTGCAAACCGGAAACTGCTTGCAGACCGTTATCATGTAGAGATGGTCATGGTCAGTCATGATGCGGATCGTCCCAACTTTTCCGAGAACACAAATCTGTCCGAAATCATGTTCATCGCGCGCAAACGGAAAAAGGATGAACTTCCGGGTGAAACGGTTTATGTGAATCTCTGGCGCAATCCGCACAGCATTTATGAGGCACTGACTGTGGCCGGGGGAGTGAGGATATGCCGACCCGCGTCTGTTGATTCCGCAGGAATAACTTCAGTGATCGGAGCCGGGGATCGCAAGTTTGCGGAAGTGATTTCACTGCCCCCGTCACAGGGCGAGGAACAGTGGACTGGTGTGCAGTTTGCCCAGACATGGACACTGCGGGCTGCGATGCAACTGCAGCAGGGAAAACTGGCTGTGCCGGGCAAAAAACCGGTGGATGTGCCACTGTGCAGACTGGGGGAACTGGGCAGTCTCGGATATGATCAGCGCGATATTCACGATGCCTTCACTGTTTCAGAAACCGACTGGTCACCCTATCCTGCTTTTTGGAACCACGATTCCAAAAAAGTTGTGTGTCTGAAACAAAAACATAACTCCCATCTCCTCCCCCGCTCGGTTGCAGCCAAAGGCAGAAAAATCAAAGACTGCGAAAAAGTGGCGGAAAATGCGGGGAATATCCTGCTGATTGAGCGTCTGGGGCCGGTCACCCATCGTGTTCTGGCGGTCGGTTTTGATGAACCTGTGCTGGGAAACACATGGTGGGCCTTCAGGACAGATTTGGCAGACAGACAGAGAAAAGCTCTTCTGCTGTGGCTTAACTCCTCAGCCGCTTTGCTGCTGATGCTTCTGCACAGAGTCACAACCAACGGCCCCTGGATGAAGGTCAAAAAACCGGCCTGGGCAGCCATGCCGGTGCTGGACGTGGGTTCTCTGCCGGATGAGATTATCACTCAACTTGCCAAAAACTATGATGCGGTCTGTGAAAAGGAACTGATGGCCCTTGCCAGACTTGATTCTGATCCGGTGCGTGCAGAAATTGACGCAGCCTTGTCCGCCGCGCTGGGACTTCCTGACATGAAACTTCTGCGTCAGCTTCTTGCACGGGAGCCGGGTCTGACCGGAAAAGGACTGTCCACAAAACCGGAGCAGCCAGACTGCTCAGCCTGCTGATGAATTCCCCGGAAAGAATAATTCCGGGCTGTGCCTGATCTGATTTGACGGATTCCCCAAAGCAAAGTATAATCAGCAGATCAAAAAATTTCCGCAGATCGGTTTCCGGGAGGTTCCGGAGTGCAGAAACTGAAATGGCATATGTGTGACCTTATGTATTCCTGATTTGCACTGTCAGACGGAGAATGACCCAAATGAACTTATTTTCAACAAGGTAAAATATATGGACAACAAACGGAGATTCACCCGTGTGCCGTTTAAGGCACAAACCAGTGTTGATATTCAGGACAGGACATACACGGTCGGCGAAATTTACAACCTTGCCATCGGCGGATGTCTTTTGCACTTCACCGCAGATGCCAAACCCGGAACACCCTGCCGCATCACCATCAGACTGAGTGAAGCAGATGATGCGTTATCAGTCCGTGTCAAAGGCGAGGTTGTGCGCGCAGATTCCGGTATGCTTGCCGTGAAATTTATCCAGATTGATCCGGACAGCCTTTTTCATCTCAGAAATATCATCCGTTACAATGCTCCCGATACCCATAAAGTGGAAAAGGAAATAGAGGAGCATCCCGGTATTCTATGATCAGTTGTCAGTGAACAGTTATCAGTTATCAGTTGTCAGTTGTCAGTTGTCAGGAAGATAAATATTGAACACTGGTAACTGTTTACTGATATAGCGTTCCTACATCATTCGTGGAAAATAAATTTCGGGCCGGGCTTCTGACGGCGGTACAGGAAAAATATTTCCACGAATCAAATAGGAACGCTATAACTGAACACTGGTAACTGTTTACTGATAACTGTTCACTGATAACTGAACACTGATAACTGAACACTGGTAACTGTTTACTGATATACCATTACTTGAAACATTTGCAGAGGTTCAGATTCATATCTGAATTCCGCACAGAAAAACTCTGTGTCACTCTGCGGAAACTCTGTGTTACTCTGCGGTTAAAATCCGCCCGGCAGAATTACCAAAATGTTTTAAGTATCGGTATAACTGTTCACTGTTCACTGATAACTGATTTTTTAATGAAAGGAAAAAAATGCACTGTACGGTATATGACAGCCCTGTGGCCCGCACTTTGGTGCGCTGGTTTTCCCTGTCTTCTCTGAAACTTCTTGGATGGCGGGTGGAAGGCCAAATTCCTGATGTTCCCAAATGTGTGATGATTGCCGCTCCTCATACATCCAACTGGGATTTTGTTTATACTCTTTATATCTGTTTTGCCCTGAAAATGAAAGTGTCCATTATGGCGAAAAAGGAACTGTTCCGCTTTCCTTTCGGCCCGGTTTTCAGATGGCTGGGGGTGATTCCGGTTGATCGGAGCAGAAGCAGCAATATGGTTGACAGAATGGCACAAACCTTTGCAGAGAATGAAACCATGATTCTGATTGTCCCGCCTTCGGGAACCCGGAAAAAAGTGATGTACTGGAAATCCGGATTTTACCATATTGCACGGAAAGCAGGTGTACCCATTGCTTTGGGATTTCTGGATTACGGACGCAGGGCCGGAGGGATTGGCCCAATGCTGATTCCTACAGGCAATATTGAAGCAGATATGAGGATTATCCGTTCCTTTTATGCGGATATCAGGGGAAAATATCCGGAAAAAGCAATTGAAACGCCGGTTATTGCTGCTGTTCCATGATTTCTGCTGCGATTTCCGCAGCAATGCGCTGTGCAGCAGCTTTGGGATCTGCCGCATTCCGTATGGGTCTTCCAATCACCAGATAATCCGCTCCGTTCCGGATGGCCTGTGCCGGAGTCACAATGCGTTTCTGATCGTCAGTTGGGGAAATTTCCCACGCAGGCCGGATACCTGGGGTTACTGCAATAAAAGATATGCCGAATTTTTCTTTCACGCGTCTGACTTCCTGTCCTGAGCAGACAATGCCTGCGCATCCGCTTTCCTTTGCTGCGGCTGCCCGTTTCATAACCAGCGCGGATAAATCCGAAGCATATTCTTCCCGGAATCCAGAGCTGCGGATGTCCTCTGCTGACACACTGGTCAGAACCGTTACACCCAGAACCCCGGTTTTTCCCCGCCCTGCATCCACAGCGGCCCTGAGCATGGCTGTATTTTCCCCGCAGTGAACAGTGGCAAAGGTCACACCCAGTTCCGCAACTCTTGACATAGCCCGTGAAACTGTCGCGGGAATATCATGCAGTTTCAGATCCAGAAACACTTTGGCCGATCCAGCGGAAAGAATGCTGCGGACAATTTCCGGCCCGGCCTCAACAAAGAGTTCCAGCCCCACCTTGAACATGCCCACATCTGCGGTGAGCAGCCGGATCAGTTCCTCTGCCTCCGGAACAGACGGCACATCCAAAGGGAAAACAATATAATCTTTGGCCTGTTTCATCAGCTTTTTCTCCCATTCTCCCTGTATCAGAATTCCCTGATTTTCTCATCTTTCAGGTTTTTTTGGCGGAACCGGAAGCATGACGGTGAAGGTGCTTCCCGCATCTTCCACAGACTTCACCAGAATCTTTCCGTCATAGGATTCGATCATCTCTTTCGCGGAGGCCAGTCCCAGCCCGGTTCCGGTGGGCCGGTCATCTCCGGCAGTCAAAGGTTTGGTTGTATAGAAGGGATTGAATATTTTTTCCATTTTCTTTTCAGAAATGCCATGTCCGGTATCACTTATGTCTACACAGATGAAACCCTCCCTCACAGAGGTCTCAATGGTCAGCACTTTATGCTCACTTTTGTACATGGCATCCACTGCATTGCTGATCAGATTGCCGATGCTCTGGCTGAAATGGTGATATATGCCCCGGTAAGGGGGAATGGCTCCCAGCTTCATTTCTGTGGTGACCCTGTGCTTGAAAAAGGAATTGGCCCTGAGCAGTTCCACCTGATCCTTGAGCAGTTCATTGAGATCAATAAACACATATTCTGTGCTGCTTTCCCGGTAGCTTGTACTCAGAATGGTGCTGATGATCTTTTTCATCTGCGCGGCTGCTTTTCTCAGATTCATGATATTGCGGTTGTCCGGCTGTTTTACCGCAAGCAGTTCCGCATTGCCCATAATCACCTGAAGCGGATTGTTGAGGTTGTGGACAATTCCGGCTGCATATCTGCCGATGGCTGCCATTCTTTCTGCATCCACAAGCTGTTCGGTACGCATCCGCACCTGATCATTAAGCACCCTGTTGAGTTCATGCAGCTGATCCTCAACAGATTTCAGGCGCATGAAAACCTTTACCTTGGCAAGCAGTTCTTCTGCCTTGAAAGGTTTTCCGATATAATCATCTGCACCGGCCTCATAACCTTTCAGACGTTCCTCCAGCATGGTACGGCCTGACACCATGATGATTTTGATAAAACCGAAAGAACCGTCCTTTCTGATCCTGCGGCAGACCTCATATCCGTCTATACCGGTCATGGTGACATCCAAAAGGATCATATCCGGTCTGAAATCCGAAACTATCTCCAACCCCTGTTCCCCGCTGAAAGCAGTCCCGACGATATATTCCTTTTCCAGAATTTCCCTGATGACCGCAACAACAGACTGGGCATCATCAACAACCAGTATTTTGTTTTTATTAATCATATTTCCCTCTGACACCTTACGGATTGGCACTTTTTTCTATTTTCGCATAATTTATTGACAAAATAAAGGGTTAAACTTAAATTTATTCAAAGGAAATGAAAAAATTTTTTCCTGTTGTTTTTTTTCTTTAATATTAACATATTGTGAAAGGAGCAAAATGAAGGGGGAAAAAGAGACACTTATCATAAACGCAACTGTGGAAATCTCCGCGGACGCTCTGGGAGCCATTGTTGAAAATGCCAAAAGGATGGCAGGAAGGAATGAAAAAGGCTGGTACCGGGTGGATACTGCCGCCAAAGTGGGGGAAATGATCTCCCGCTTCCTTTCTGAAAAGGATTTTGAATCCTACGCGGAAAATCCGGATAATTACCGCTGATTAAATTCCTGAATGCTGTTTACTGCTTGTGATAATGACTGAGTCTGTGCTATGATTTGGATGTTCAGTGTCAGGGTGACGGAGTAAACAGTGTATGACTGAACCTTCGGGGCGGAATCTGTTTTCAGGGCAGTGTGTTTTCACATTGTGACATAAGGTGATTTCCAGAAAAGAATATCCCGGAAAAGCAGCATAAGCTTTCAGCTTGTGTCCTGTGCCTGTGAACTGAACCGGGATATTTATTTTTATAAATCACCTAAGAGAATGAAAGGATACTGGTATATGAAGCGCAAGAGTATGAAAAAATGGGAATGTCCCTGCGGGTATATTTATGATCCTGCCCAGGGTTATGCAGACAGCAACATTCCCATGGGAACCTCTTTTGATGATCTGCCCGATGACTGGGTCTGTCCCCGCTGCGGTGCGGAAAAGGAATTTTTTGAAGAACTGGATGAATGAGATCTGATTTTTTTCCATTTACCGGGGGGCTGCATTTCTCAGGCCCTCCTCAACATTTCTTTCCCTCCCTCTGAATACCGCTTTCTACCCATTGACCTTTTTTCCATTATGTGAAAAAAAGACGGATGATAAAAAAATCTGTTTCCAATATTTTCCCAAATATGTGATCTGTCCGCATCCATAAAGAAAGAAAACAGTCTTTTTTCAAATATTCATACTTAACCGCAGCATGAGGGAGGTAAGGCATGTTAAAGAATATCAGCATCAAATGGCAACTGGTGTGCATCTGCATTTTTCTGGTTTCTGTACCTGTAATCGTGCTGGGCGCAATCAGTTACCACTTTGCACGTAACGAGACATTTGCGCAGATAGAGGACAGGCTCCGGCAGGAGTCGCTTCAGGTAAAAATGCTGGTCGAAAGTGTGTATGACGGAATTCAGGCTGAAAAGGAGAGCAGAGAGCAGCAGGTTCGCCTGATTGTGGATGCCCAGACTGAAGCACTGCGGCATTTTATCCTTGCATGGAAGGGCGATGAGGAACTGCTCAAAAACACACTGGCCGCCATAAATGTGGGGAAAACCGGATATGTATGGGTTCTTGATTATGCGGGAGCCTATATCGTGTCTGATGACCGGCAGAGGGATGGTGAAAATCTTTGGAATGCCCGTGATGCCAATGGAAATTTTTTTGTTCAGGAAATTATCCGCAAAGCACTGCAACTGGAAAAGGGCGGTACTGCGCATATGTCCTATTCATGGATGAATCCGGGGGATCAAAATGCCAGGGAAAAAATAGCCGCCATTTTCCATATCCCGGAACGCAAATGGGTTGCAGGGGTGAGTGTTTATTATGATGAGCTGACAGATATGGAATATGAAAACAGGAAAATTGAGAGGCTCAAAAACCGGCTTTCCGGTATGCCGGTGGGAAAAAGCGGTTATGTGTGCATACTCAATGAAAAAGGGGAATATGTTTTATCCCTTGAAAGAAAAAGGGACGGGGAAAACATCATCAAGTCCAGAGATGAAAAAGGAAATTTCTTTATTCAGGACATCGTGAGCACAGGTCAGGCTCTGGGGGAAAATGAAACTGCTGTGAATTATTATCCCTGGAAAAATCCCGGAGAACCCCAGGCCCGTCTCAAACTGGCCGGATATTCCCATTTTCCGAAATGGAAATGGGTTATTGCCCCGACCGCATATCAGGACGATTTTCTGGACGGACTGAGAAAAATCCTTAAACTGACCATTCTGACTGTATTGATTTCCATTTTTGCAGGTTCGCTCATCACGTATTTTTTTGCCACTTTCATGGGCAGGAAAATGAAGGTTCTGGCATCCAAAATGTTGATTATTTCAAGCGGGGATCTGAGTGTGGAGGCTGAGGGCAGAACAGGAAAAAATGAAATCGGTGTTATGAATGAGGCCATGAACAGAATGGTGGCCAATCTCAGAAACACAGCAATGATGGCTGAAAAAATCGCTGCCGGTGATCTGGATGTAACTGTCAGCATTCTTTCGGAAAAAGACACACTGGGACATGCACTCAGGGACATGGTGAACAAACTGCTTGAGGTGGTCGGGAATCTGCGGCAGGCATCGGATATCAGCAAGGCTATGGCAGACAGTCTGAAAACCTCGGCTGAGGATGTATCTTCTCTCAGCAGGCAGATCAGTCTGACTGCGGATCAGATGGCAGAAGGCTCCAATGAGCAGGCAGCCGCTTCCGAAGAGGCTTCATCCTCTATGGAAGAGATGAGCAGCAATATCAGGCAGAATGCGGACAATGCCTTTCAGACAGAGAAAATTTCCAAAAAAGCTCTGGAATATACCCGTCAAAGTGCTGAAACTGTAGAAAAAACTGTAATTGCCATGCAGGAGATTGCAGAAAAGATTTCCATTATCGAGGAAATCGCGCGGCAGACCAATATGCTGGCTCTCAATGCCGCAATTGAGGCAGCGCGAGCGGGAGATCATGGAAAGGGATTCACTGTGGTTGCATCAGAAGTTATGAAACTGGCAGAGCGGAGCCGCAATGCAGCGTCCCAGATCAACAAACTTTCCACTACCAGCGTGGATGTGGCTGAAAAAGCAGGGGAACTGCTGCGTCTTACTGTGCCGGATATTCAGAAAACAGCCGAACTGGTGCAGGAAATCAGCGTGGCCTCCAATGAGCAGAGCACTGGCGCGGATCAGATTAATATGGCGATTCAGCAGCTCAATCTGGTAATCCAGAGCAATGCCGCAGCATCAGAGGAAATGTCTGCCAGTTCCGAAAGACTGGCCTCCAGCGCGGAGAATCTGCTGACAGGTGCGGCTGATATGGCCGGACAGGCTGCCAGACTGCTTGAAACCATTGCTTTTTTCAGAATCAGCAGGCAGTATGCAAAAACTGCTGAATTCTGTCCGGAAAAAAACATAATGCAGGAAACAGCCGGAAACATCTCTTATTCCGGTGCCGGAGAAAAACCGGAAAGAAAACACTGGCCCCGGCAGGAAAGAAAAGATCAGCCCATGCCGGAGAAAAAACCTGGGGTAAAGGAAATGCCGCGACTGGAAAAAAATAATCTTTCCTTTGCAGATGATCAGCCGGATGACACCTTTGAACGGTTCTGAACCTTAAATCAGAGTGCCAACCTTAGGTGATTTCTGAAAATATACCATTACTCAGAAGATTTGATGGTACAGCCACGAATTG
>CAZHPS010000138.1:0-14506 GCA_964534335.1 uncultured Desulfobacterales bacterium | reverse complement strand
CAATATAATAATTTGATATTTAAACAAGATATGATTAATGTAAAGAAACTTTAGTCAGTTAATGATGACGATCAGGATGTATCAAAAAATAGTCATTCCATCTACAAAGGCTTTGAAAAGGCCGGATGGTATTGGATTGAAAATAAAAGACTTGGTAAAGCCCATGCTTTAAACAAAGAGTTATTCTTTGATTTATTGTCGGAGGTATCGGATTATGAGTTCTGAAAATCCTCTTGGGCAAATATGGGATTCTTATCAGGTGATATGTGATTGTCTTAAAATTGCACAGAGGGTAAACCGCCAGCCATTACACCTCAAAAAGCATATGAGATAATTTCAAAGATACTAAAAAAATTGGAAGAACATCCTGATTTTGGCACAAACTCAGGAACTGCCTAACCAAGTGGTCAAGCGGACGGCAGGCAAAGCCCGCCGCCGCTTAGCTTGTTGTTAGCCTTCATCTTCAAAAAATTGATTGACTTAAAAAAATCAGCAGTGATATTCATCTTCCCAAAAATCGGAAGGTTTCCAGTCCGCAGCTATCCGTATCTCTCATCACCCTATGGAAATTCTCAAAACCGAAAATCTTCGTCACCGTTTTTCAGACGGAACCTTTGGCATTGACGGCATCAGTCTTTGTGTGCAGAAAGGTGAATTTGTAATCATTGCCGGAGCCAACGGCTGCGGCAAAACCACTTTTCTGCGTCATCTCAATGGGTTACTGATGCCATATCAGGGCAGTGTGATTGTGGATGGCATTTCTGTTGCTGAAAATCCCATACGGGCGCGGCAAAAAGTGGGCATGGTTTTTCAGGACGCTGACAGCCAGATAGTGGGCGAAACTGTATATGATGATGTGGCATTCGGGCCGGAAAATCTCTGTCTGGAACGTGCCGAAGTCAGGCGGCGAGTGGAAACCGCACTGGAATCTGTGGGACTGAAGGGATTTGCGGATCGCCGTCCTTATCTTTTGTCAGGCGGGGAAAAACGCCGCGTTGCCATTGCAGGTATCCTTGCCATGCAGTCGGAAATCTTCATTTTTGATGAACCTTTTTCCAATCTGGATTATCCGGGTGTGCGTCAGGTGCTGGAGCAGATTCTCAGACTCCATCACAAAGGACATACCATTTTGCTTACCACCCATGATTTGGAAAAAGTGCTGTCCCATGCCAACCGTCTGGTTGTTATGCAAAAAGGAAAGATTGTGCGGGACGGCGCACCGGAAACCGCTGTCAAAGGCTGTGATGTTTTTGGTGTGCGGGAACCTTTTGCCTCCCGGCAGGGACTGAAACTGACCTCATGGCTGAACTGAGTGAATTTGCATTCCGACCGGGCAAGTCAGCATTTCACAAACTGGATTCCCGGTTCAAACTGATATGTCTCATGCTCCTGAGTCTGAGCATTCTTCATGCCCGTTTTCAGGGACTTGCCATGTTCACCGTTATTCTGATTCTTTCTCTGCTTCACATCCGCATCTCTTTTGTTTCTCTGATAAAAGAAATGCGCTACTTTTTTCTTCTGCTTTTTTTTGTCTTTCTTGCCAGAGCGATTTTCATACCCGGTGAAACCATTTTTCAATGGTGGAAATTTTCTGTCACAAAAGAAGGAACTTATGAAGGAATTCTGATCTGCTGGCGGCTGCTCTCTGTAGTTCTGCTGGGACTGTGTTTTGTCTGCACCACCCGGTCATCAGAAATCCGGGGTGCAGCAGAGTGGCTGCTCAAACCGGTTCCCCTGATTCCGGAAAAAAGAGCCGGAATTATGCTGAGTCTGCTCATCCGCTTCATTCCTCTGATTCTCAGTCAGGCCAAAGAAACTGCTGAGGCCCAGCGTGCCAGAGGAATTGAACTGCGGAAAAATCCCCTGTACCGGCTGAAGAAATTTGCCATTCCCTTTTTGCGAAGGATGTTTGAGGATGCGGATCGCCTGACTGTTGCAATGGAAGCCCGGTCTTATTCAGAAAACCGCACTCCCCCGGATTTTTCAGCAGGAAAGCGGGAATGGATAGCACTTGGGGCAGTCACAGTGATTTGCGCTCTGGTGTTGTTTTGTTAGGTGATTTATCAAAATGAATATACCAATTCAGGTTCACAGGCACAGGGCAAAAACTGGAAGTTTTTGATACTTTGCCGGTATATTCTTTTCCGGAAATCGCCTTAGTATGAGTTCGGCATAAGCATGGAGACAGATGAAAATAAATATTCCATTTCAGTTCACAGGCATAAGCTGGAAGCTTATGCTACTTTTCCGGAAATCACCCAAAGGGGCTGACTGTCACTATTCCGTATTCACCGGCCTGATTGATTTTCAGGCAGCAGACAGGCGTGTCCGGGGAAAGTCGGCTTCCTGTACGGATTATATCCCCAAAGGAAAGGCAGGATATTCCTCTCTGAAATCCAATTGATGCGATGGCAATGTCAAATCCCATGCCCACCGGGATATTTCCGTACAGATGCGAACAGGATACAAGCGTTTGATTTTTTGCCAGATGCTGATCATAGATTTCTCTGCGGGCCTGATATGATTCCCTGTCCGCAAGCACCAGTGCATCCCGATTCACCGGAATTTTTCCATTTTCCGTATTTCCCACCACTGCCTTGCGGATGTATCCGTACCGGGCCTGTTCCGGCCTGGCTGTGAGCAGGAAAAACGCGCTGCCCTCTCCCACCGGAATATACGGTTTTCCGTCTTTTGCAAAGCAGTTATGGCTGTAATAGGCCATGACATTGGAAAATTCATCCACTCCGCCCACCATAACGCTTTCCGTGCGTCCTTCCTCCAGCCAGCAGCAGGCTGTCATTATCGCGGATGGCAGGGACATATCAAACTGGTTGATGGAAAGATTGGGGCCGCAGGCTTTGAGGAAAATGGAAATATGCGCGGCGGCTGCATTGTGAACAGAATTGGAAAAACGGGTTGGGGAGCAGGCTGCATTGTTTCCGGTCACAACATTCTCAAAATCCAGGGTATTGCAGGTGGATCCCAGACCGGTTGCCACAATAATGCCCATGCGGTTCAGATCCATATTCCCAAGCCCTGCATCCTCCAAAGCCAGAAAACATCCCAGCAGGGCCATACGGGTATAATGGTCATTTCTGCGCAGGGTTTTTTCAGGTATGAAATCAGCGAGCCGGGATGTATCTGCAGGCAAAGCAGGAACTTCTATATCTCCTTTTGCCGAATGCACGGTTCTGGTCTGCGGTGAAATCCCTTTTTTTTCCATAGCGGAACCCAGAGCATACAGCCCGCAGCCGAATCCGCCTGCAGCACCAATGCCTGCAATCGCGATATTCACCATTTCCGGTCTCCTGTACCCAGAATCAGCACGGCATTGTTTCCGCCAAAGGCCAGGGTGTCGGACATGGCAATTCTGCCGTGAATTTCTGTGTTTTCCCGGACAGGCGACGCTGGAAGTTCCGGATCAGACTCGGAAAAACCCGCGCTGGCCGGAATTTTTCCCTGTTCCAGACAGGCCGCTGTAAACACTGCTTCAATGGCGCCGGCCGCGCCCAGGGTATGTCCTGTATATCCTTTGGTGGATAAAAAGGGAATTTTTGGAAACAGATCGGCAAAAACCCGTGATTCAATCCGGTCATTGTCCTGTGTTCCTGTTCCATGCGCATTGACAAAAGCCAGATCCGGCGGCATTATGCCGCCGGATTTCATGGCCTCTTCAATGGCAAAACGCAAACCTCTGCCGTCCGGGTGCGGCGCGGTAAAATGGTGCGCGTCGCCGGCAGAGCCATAACCCATAAGCCATGCTCTGGGTGATTTCTCCCTTTCTTTGAGCATATCTTCAGATTCCAGCAGCATGATGGCGGCTCCCTCTCCCAGATTCAGTCCTTTCCGCCGGACGTCAAACGGTTTGCACGGTTCTGTATCACTGTTCATCAGGGATATAAAACCGAAATAGGTGATTTCATACAGGGCATCTGCTCCGCCTGCAATAACTGCATCGCAAAGCCCCGTCCGTATCCAGGCCGAGGCCAGCCCAATCGCGTCACCGCCTGCGGAACAGGCATTGACAACAGTCTGAAAAGGCCCGGAAAGACCAAATTCTTTTGCAATATGAACAGCAGGATTTCCCAGATTATAACGATGCACAGGCAGGATATAGGGATCGCTTTCCGGAATGCGGCAGGCATCCAGAAATCTGCCGCTCATGCCCCCGCTGACATTGCTTCCCAGGCATACACCCACCCTTTTTTTCCGCAGCAGATCCGGATTCATGTCAGCATCTTTTATGGCTTCCCGCGCGGCTGTAAGGGCCAGCGCACTTGTCCGGGGAACTTCTTTCTGCCGGAAATTTTGGGGCTGAAAAAAATCCTTTGTGATTTCAAAAACCGGGTGGGTCAGGGATTCGCGGTTCGCAAAAGCGGCTGGCAGGGACGGGAAACGCTCTCCCCTGAAAAGAAAATCCATGCAGTCTTTCACATTCAGACCGGCAGCGCACAGGCAGCCCATTCCGCTGACAGCCACAGGTTTGAGTTTTTTCATGCGCCATGCCGTTTCTCAATGAACGCGGCAAGGGTGCTGACAGATTGCAGGGCAGGCCGACCTTCGTTCATGTTTTTGATTTCCACGCCAAAATGCTCTTTGATCTGAAAAACCAGTTCCACCGCGTCAATGGAATCCAGACCGAATTTGTCGCTGAACAGAAGATCATCATCTTTGATATTTTCGGGTTCTATATCTCTGAGGTTGAGTTCTTCCACAATAATTTTTTTGAGTTTTGCTTTGAGTTCTGCTGTGTTCATTGACTGGTCTTCATTTGTCCTATCTGCCTGATCATATAATTTATAATGCAAATTTCAAAGGCGCAAAGGGTGAATTGGCTCGCAGATTTATATAACAATCCAATATAACCGGCGCATGAGCCGGGTCTGTCCGCTCCATGCGCCGATTTGCCGGAAACATTTTTTCCATAATTTTTAAGATAAAGATTGCTGCCTGAAAACCCTAAGGGTTTTGGAAACCCTTAGGGTTTTTCGGACAAACATTTCCTGAAAGTCTACAGTTTCTTTTCCTTATCACTGACAAAACATAAAAGCAAGAAATTTTTCCGGGATAAGGGCCTGGGTAATGGGACTTTTCATACTGATAAAAATGTGATATACAATTCCTGGCAAAAACTGCAGGTTTTACAGTACTTTGGATCTTAAAACGGAAGAACGGGGACAGTCGCAGAACAGATCAGACAGGAAGGAAGAATGGAAGGCATATCTCTGCTTTTGTTCGGACAGATGCAGGAACGCTTCGGCACTGTATCCCGGCAGATTGAGCAGAGACTGGGGAAATCGGATGCCGGAACCCTTGACCGGTTCGGACGGGCCATATTCCGGTTCAGGGATCTGAAAGATGCGGAAAAATGGTGGGAGGACAATGAAAAGGGCGGAAATGCCTGAATGCAAATCACAGTTATGGAAATCTTTGTCCTTCACAAAAAAGACGGTTCAGGCAGTTCCTGAGGATTTCCGCCGGGCATTGCGGAAGGCGCGGACAAAGGCTTTTCCGGATCTTCCGGTTTCTTTGCTTCTTAGCCGATTGCGGGAGCCTCCGGCCGGGGTGCGGTGAAGGGAGGCAGTCCGGAATCTCCGGGGCAGAATATTTGCCTGTTTCATTTTGCGGACAAAAGCCCTGCGGCTGCGCGGAGCAACAGTTCTCTCAAACAGCAGCGCATACAGCACCCGGCCCCGGCGTTTTTGGCACAGGGTTTTCTGTTCCTGTTCAGCATCTTCTGCTTTCCTTCCCCCGGCAAAGGTAAACTCATCAAATTTTCCCTCTTCCCCGCTTTTCTCCCGGAAAGCTTCCAGCGGATCCTCTTTGCCAAATGCCTCAATCTCTTTGGGAGACGGCAGATCCTTCAAATCCTTTAAATCAAACATTTCCAGAAATTTCTGGGTGGTTCCGTATATCATTGGACGGCCGGGAATTTCCCTGCGTCCCATGACGCGGATGAGTTTGCGCTCCAGCAGAATACGGAGAACCCCGCCGCTGTCAACGCCCCGGATATAATCAATATCACTGCGGATCACAGGCTGCTTGTACGCAATAATGGCAAGGGTTTCCAAAGATGCCTTGCTGAGCCGGGCAGGTTTGCTCTGCAGCATCCGTTTAATCCATTCCTTATATTCCGGTCTGGTGCGAAGCTGGTATCCGCCTGCCACTTCGCAGAGGTAAAACCCGCCTTTGCGCGTGTCATAATCCGAGGCCAGTTCAAACAGAGCCTCGCGCACAGGAAATGTCTCCTTCAGATCCAGAATCTCCTGAATCCGTCTTACAGTCATGGGCGTGTCTGAAACAAAAAGCAGCCCTTCGATAATATGTCTGAGTTCTTCTTTCATACAGACTTTCAGAAAATGTCTGCCTCAAAAACCCTAAGGGTTTTCAAAACCCTTAGAGTTTTTCAGTGACAATTTTTTTAACTATAGATAAAAAAGCCGGATAATGCCGGTATGCACCTGCTGGGTAATGCGGATCAGATTCAGTTTTGCCATCTCCAGAATGGAAAGAAATGTGACAATGAGTTCCTCTTTCACAGATTTTGCAGAAAAAAGTTCCTGAAAGGTGACAGAACCCTTCTGTTCCAGAATATCCAGTATTTCAGAAATCTTATCCTTGATAGAAAAGCGTTCTTCACTGAAATCCACCCGGTGATCCTCGCCCATTTTTTCCAGAATGGTCTGAAAAGCCATAATCAGATCATAAAGACTGGCTGTAATCAACTGCTCCTCTTTGTCCACAGTCAGCTCCTCTTTTCCCGGAGTTCTGACAAAGGTGTCTTCTCCCAGAATGGGACGTTCATTCAACTGATCAGCCAAAGATTTCATGCGCAGATATTCCAGCAGGGGACGGGCAATCTCCATGCGCGGATCTTCATCCTCTTCCCCTTCGGAACCGTGAACCGGCAGCAGGGTTCGGGATTTGATATAGGCCAGGGTCGCTGCCATGAGAATGAAATCTCCGGCCACGTCAATGTTCATGGCCTTCATCCATTCCAGATAGATCAGATACTGTGCGGTTATCATCGCGATGGGAATATCGTATATATCCACCTCATTTTTTTTAATGAGATAGATAAGAAGGTCCATAGGTCCTTCAAAGACTTTCTCCACCTTTACTTCATAACGATCATCAGACATTCCGGCTGACATTCATCTCCTGGTAATACCGGTTCGCCATTGCTTTGATCCAATACTGTCAGTTTTTCCGCAGTTCCGTCTGTGCAGAAAACCGCTCCGCTTAATTTTTGCACTCCTCCGGATCAGTATCAGGTCAATGGCGAATTGGTATAATGCAAATCATCAATACAGCAATAGCAGAACCCGCATTTTTGCGAATTGCGGTATTCCAATGGCAGACTTCAACCGCCCTGCAGATAAGTAAGATTCCATAAATTTTCAGGTATAAAATTTTCAGAAAAACCGGATTTTTCGGAAAAATCAGGTTTTTTGAATACACGAAAATTTTTGTTTGCCTACTTATGTTTTTGTAACATACGGGATAGGATTATCGTCAGCATAATCCGAATTCCCTGTTCTCAGGAGGGGAATCAGAACCTAACTGACCTCCTGCCTGTTTCCCGGTATCCGCTCAGACCTGAAAACGGTTTCCCAGAAATATTTTTTTGAACCTCTGCAGAATATTGGCACGGATCAGCAGATAGGGTTTGCTGCCAATATCCCTGGGATAATGCAGGTTCACATCAAAGGTTCCCACCAGCCTGCAGGGACGTCTGCCCAGCAGCACAATCCGGTTTCCAAGCAGCAGTGCTTCATTAATATCATGGGTCACAAAAATGACTGTGAATTTTTCCGTCTGCCAGAACTGGAGCAGCATCTGCTGCAGATAATTACGGGTAAAGGTGTCCAGCGCGGAAAAGGGTTCATCCAGAATAAGGATTTGCGGATGCCCGATCAAAGCTCTTGCCAGACAGACCCGCTGGGCCATTCCCAGAGACAGTTCATGGGGACGGACTTTTTCAAATCCTTTGAGCCCCATAATCTCGATCTGGTGATTTGCCCGCTGGCTGAGATTTTCCGTGTCTCCACGAAGTCTGCATCCAAAGACAATATTTTCCTCCACAGTCAGCCAGGGCAGAAGGCTTGGCTGCTGAAACAGTATGGTACGTGAAGGATGGGGACCTTCAATCTTCTGATCGTCAACCAGTATTTCCCCTGAAGAGATGGGAAGCAGACCTGCCAGAAGATTCAGAAAAGTGGTTTTTCCGCATCCCGACTCACCCAGTATGACCACAAACTCTCCATCCCCGATGGAAAATGTAATATCCCTGAGAACGGTAAAGTTCCTGTTTCCGTTGACAGGAAAAGACTTGCTGATATTCCGGATACGTATTTTCATTTTTTCATTTTCCTGCAAAAGCCATATGCCCGGAAGTCACGGATCAGTGCCATTGACGCAAACCGGAAATGAATCATCATAAGTCCCAAAGGGAAAGTCCGGGAGCCTGCGGTTTTTGCAAAATTTTGCGTCCGGCACTCCTCCGCTCACAGGTCAATGGCATTACGTCACGGACAGAGCATGAAAAATCTTATTTCTGAAGCCCGGTGTCCCGGACTGACCATCCGCATATTTAAGCACAGATTGAAACAGATGAACACAACTATTTGTTCAGGCAGCAGTGAAAAATCTGTCTTTCTTACCGATTCGCCATTGGTTTGATCCGATACCGTCAGTTTTTCCGCAGTTCCGGCTGTGCAGAAAACCGCTCCGCTTAATTTTTTCACTCCTCCGGATCAGCATCAGTTAAATGGAGAATCGGTATTTCTGACCCATACCGGAAAACTGATGCCGTTCCCAAAGTAAAAACTGGTAAGGAATTAGTCAAGCAGCTTCATTGTTTTTTTGCAGGAACATATATGGCAGAAAACAGGTGGGAATACAGCCGGATCATTCCCGGAAAAAAGAAAAAGGATTTCAGCCTGCAATATCCTCTGATTTTTAAAAAAACACAGGCAGATCCTAAAATCGGGGGATAAGGTGATTTATGAAAATAAATATCCCGGTTCAGTTCACAGGCACAGGGCACAGGCTGGAAGCTTATGCTGCTTTGGTGGGATGTTTTTTCTGGAAATCACCTGAAAGGAATTTACATACCCGCAGAAAGGGTGCATTTCCGCAAAACAGGGTTTTTGGGGATTTATCAGAATTTGCTTGCTTTATGTTCAAAGATTGTTTAGAATCAAAATATCAATCAAGTCCCACCTTAATCAAGTCCCACCTTTGACGGGAGAGACAGTTTCGTTCGGAAGGAAGTTTTGTCAGATATCCATCCTCCGGTTTGAAACGTTGAAATTTTTTATGAAAGGAGGATGCTGTCATGGCAAAAGGAACTGTGAAATGGTTCAGTGAGCAAAAAGGATTCGGATTTATAGCTCAGGAAGACGGACCGGATGTGTTTGTCCATCATTCCGGAATAAATGCCTCCGGTTTCAGAACTCTTAATGAGGGAGACCGGGTTTCCTTTGATATTGAAAAAGGACAGAAAGGTCCTTCGGCTGTAAATGTTACCGTAGATTAACTTCCCGTGTCTGATTCAGCAGGGGCATTTCTTCGTGATGCGAAGGCATGCCCTTTGCTTATGTATCCGGCAGAGGTTTTCACTTTTTCATTTTGGGAAGCACACAGGCAGGTTCCCAACCTGCCCCGAACAGAATAAAGATATATACCGGGCCTGCAATGCACCCAAAATATTTTCCGGAAGTCTGTAACATTAAAAAACGAAAGGATTTTTTTTATGAATATTTATGTTGGCAATCTGTCCTACAAACTTACAGAGGATCGACTCAAAGGCATGTTTGAGGAATTTGGCACAGTTGAAACCGCAAAAGTCATCATGGACGGATTCAGCGGGAAATCCAAGGGATTCGGATTTGTGGAAATGCCAAGCAATTCCGAGGCGGATCAGGCGATCAAGGCTTTGAACGGGAAATTCGTTGATGACCGGAATATAAAGGTCAATCCTGCTGATCCGGGCGGAAAACGCGCCAAGCGTTCGGTTCGGAAAAAAAGATATTAACGGATGAAGCAGATTCCTGCCTGTCTTTATTATCATAAATAATCCCGGAATATTCTTTCCGGTTTTTCAGTTTATCAGCCCCAGCCCGCCCGGATCGCGCAGCATACATTGATGCTGCCAGCAAGTCCGGGAAGGGCTCCTGATTTTTTTCCAAAATTTCAAAAAAGACCTGTAAACCTGTCCCTTATCCCCTTTTGATTTTCCCTGATTTTTCCCCGCGGAGCGAAAATTTGCTGAATTACGTTAAAAAACAGGCGACTGTGCCTGTCAAACACGGAAATATGCGCTCTGACACTTGACTTTGTCTTCAAATCACATTATTGAACCTTTATACGGATGCACGGGTATGATCTTCACCTGATTTCAGAAAATGGAGAATGTGATATGGCGGAAAAAAAATATGATCTCATCTTTGAAGGAAAAGTGGCTGAGGGACAGAACCGTTCAACTGTCGCGAAAAATCTGATGAATCTGCTCAAAACAGACGGGGCAGGGGTGAAGCGGCTTTTTTCCGGTGACGCGGCTGTCATCAAAAAAGGTATGGATCAGGAAACAGCCATGAAGTACAAACAGGCCATGAACAAAGCCGGGGCATTGTGCAGGATTGAGGAAACAGGGGCTTCTCCCGCTGCTCCTCCTCCGCAGAAGGATATACAGAAAAAACCGCCTGTTCCCAAAGAATCTGCGGGAGCGGACAAAGTGATAAAGCAGAAAGCTGTTCCGGACAAACCGGCAAAGCAGGAAACGGTAAAAGAGGAGGCGGACGCGGATAAACCGGAAATGATTCTCTGTCCTCACTGCAATTACCGGCAGAAAACATCGGGAAGATGCATTATGTGCGGCAAGTCCATTACGGAAATCATAGAAGCCCCGCCCCAGATGCAGCAGGTCAGAAACCGGCAGATTCAGCGGCTGCCAAAAACCGGGGAGGTTCTTCTGACCAATATTGAATCGGTTCCGGGACGGGAGATTGCCGAACATTTCGGTCTGGTTTCAGGCAATACCATACGGGCCAAGCATGTGGGGAAAGATATTCTGGCCAGCCTGAAAAATCTGGTGGGCGGAGAACTGAAAGGATATACCGAGCTGCTCCGGGAATCCCGTGAGCAGGCTGTGGAACGGATGAAAGAGCAGGCCCGCCAGCTTGGGGCAAATGCAGTGGTCAATGTCCGCTTTTCAACATCTTCTGTCACACAGGGGGCAGCGGAACTCTATGCTTATGGAACAGCAGTTCGCATTGAATAGACCTCCTGCAAAACTCAATTTTTGAAAAATTCGGATTAATAAAATCAGAATTTTGCAAATGTGATTTTCTGTTTTGCAGGAGGTCAAATAAAATTTTTTCTGTTTTTTTCAGATGACTGCTTTCAGGCTTCAGGCAGAAATACATTTTGTGCTTAAAGACATCCGAAATCAGTCACCAGAATATGGTCAGAAGGCCGTCTTTTACCGTATAGCCTTTCAGACGGTTAAAAAACCGCATTCCCAGAAGCGATTCATTCATGGCAGCCTCATTTACTGATGCGCTGATGTTTTCCATCCGCATAGAACCGATTTCCATCTGCTTCAGTATAACGGATGCTCCCCGGCCCTGTCCGTTTGCGGTCTGATACACACGGTCAAAGCGCAGTTTTTCCGGATCGAATCCGATACGCCGCGCTGTTTTGGGACTCAGCACAATATCTGTTGCGCCTGTATCCACCAGAAATCGTACAGTCACCCCCTCCACTTCCGCACGTATATAAAAATGGCCGTCCGGTGAAATCTGGAAAACCATTTTCCCCGGCTCACTTCGGGCTGTTCTGCCGGGAATCAGATTTCCCAGCACCCTGTCTCTGATTCCGGCCAGTTCAAAGCGGTAACTGTGCCCCACTGCAAAGACCATGAATATAGCGAGCCAGATGGAGCCATACCGGATAATCCTTCGGATTTCCGCATTTTCCAGACGAGCCCATGCTCCTGCGATCAGGTAACTTACAAAGGCCGTCATAACAAGCGCGTATAAAATCTCTCCGCTGTCTTCAGCCCAGGTCAGGGGTTCGGCAGAATAGCGGTTAAGTGCAGGCAGTCCCAGGATGAAAACCGCCAGAATTCCGAAAAAACGGGATCTCATATCTTATTGACTGACCTTCCCGATCTTTTCTTCCACAGATCTGATTTTCCCAGCCATGCCACATTTCCTGCCTTTGCGGATGTCAAATTTCACTGTGCTGTAAATGCGGTTTGCATCCTGTGCCAGTATGTCATGGGATCTGCGGATGATGTCCAGGGATTCCTCCAGGGTATCGGTTTCCATAACCGTTCCCATAGGCGTCAGGCGGAAGGATACACCGGAGTCACGGATCATCTGTATAATTTTGCTGACGCTGCTGCTCACGCTTTCCCCTTTGTCTGTGGGAAACATGGCAAAATCTGTAAGAACTGACATGATTTTTCTCCTTTGGGAACGCAATTACAGTTCTTTTACCAACTTTTGTCCTATGCAAAACCCGATGGAGGAGTGCAGAAATTAAGCAGAGCGGTTTTCTGCACAGAGGACAGAAGGATAGTGGGTCAAACCGGCTGACAATGTCATCCCTTCCGGGATTCAGTTCTTCAATTTTTTTTCTATAATAATTTCAATCCTTACGGATTTTTCCCGTCCGTGTGTCAGACCTGAATCAACGGATTTAACCCACTACCGACAGAAGTTGAGGAAAATACTATAAACAGCTTTCCTTTTTCGTTATACCGGCAGGTTCCTGAATCCGGGAAATACGGATTCAGGAACCTGTGCTGATGACGGAAAACCTGCAAAACTTTCATTCCCTATCTGAATTTTTCATACTGCGGTACCTGATCTCCGCCGGACTGCTGACGGACTGTAGCCACAGATTTTTCAAAAACCTGATTCCAGTCCGGCTGGGAAGAACTCAGCACTGCATTCAGACTGGAAACAAATGCGGATGTGAAAAGCCCTCCGCTGTTGTCATCCCCATAGGAAAACTGACCGGGCTGTGACCCGCTGGCGGCAATATAAGTTTGTGAGGTCAGAAACATCTGCCGAATCTGGACATAGTTGAACTGACGCCGGATAAGAACACGGGATTCTGCCCGATCCACAGCTTCATTGCAGCAGTCCGCTAGTGCGATAAACTGACGGGGATTTTTTCCCCTGATCTTTGCGATTACTTCAGCAAAATCACTTATTCCTCCCGGTGTATCCATCAGAGGCCAGCGTCCTGCGGTGGCCTGATACCGGTGTCCATGACCTGCATATAAAAATACAATGACATCACTGTTTTTCACCGTGGGATATTCAATGGCCCGCAGCATATTGTACCGGGTGGCTGCATCCCCCTCCAGCACAATTTTTTTCAGCACCAGTTCCCCTTTGCTCTGGCTCACGATATTTTCCATCAGATTCTGCATATTTTGGGAATCAGCAGCCACAGAACGCCCGATTTTGCTGTCATTGGTATCTGCCACAATAATCAGGCGCAGAACAGGGACTGAGGAACTGTCCGGCTGCGGAGGTGTATAATCCGGAACCGGAGGCGATGGCTGCGGAACCGGGGCTGGCGCGGGTGAAACGCTTCCACCAGGGGAAGGGGAAGGCGGCTGGGGAACCTGCTCCTTTTTGAGACAGGAAATGAGGCACAGCATCAGCATGAACATGAGAAAAACATGCAAAATTCCCTGGGGCTGTCTGCTTTTTCCTTTTGAAACCGGTTGATTCTTCATCCTGAAATCTCCTTTGTGCGGGGTTATCTGCTGCCAAAAGCCTGATTCATTATTTCATTCAGGGAAGCAGCAGCCTGTTTGCTGATATCTTCCTCCCTGTGCATATCTCCCAAGGAAAACTCCCACTGTCTGCTGTTGAAATCAATGGCAATATCAACATGTTTATTGTTTTGAATCACGCGCAGGGCATAGGAAGGCCGGATTCGGGTTCTTTTGGACCACTGAAATTCATAGGCCGATGCGGAATACAGCATTTTCTTGACCGGGGACATACCTTTTCCCTTCAGATCAAGCCCCTGTTCAATGACCGGATACCCCTGTATTTCCTGACCTGTTCCTGATGGACTGCGGTTTCTGCCGATCCGGTAGGTCTCCATTCTGTCTGCCTTTTCTATGACAGAAAGAATCTCAGGCCCAAGAAAGGCCAGCACCTCCGGATCTGCCCTGCCCCTTTCTGCACCGGCTCTGTTTTCCAGTGAATCAGAGGCGATGCCCTGTTTCATGGAATCACCGGCCTGGCATGAAAAACAGATAAGAAATACAGGGGCAAGCAATACACATGCAAAACTTTTTCTTTTCATAAAGCACCTTCCGTCAGTTTAATTTTGACACTATCTTATCAGGAGAATTTCCAAATATCAACATTGTCGTGAAAAAAATTCGGCACATAAGTAAGTCAACGAAAATTCCCTTGTGTCCGGCAACAGTTGAAATGTGAAATATTTTGCTGTATATTTCAGAATA
>CAZHPS010000137.1:0-14507 GCA_964534335.1 uncultured Desulfobacterales bacterium | reverse complement strand
TCCTTTTCCTGAGAACCGATTGATTCCCCTCTTGAGAGGGGATAAAGGGGTGTGTTAACGGATTCTGGGGACTGAGAGCCTTCCTTTTCCTGAGAACCGATTGATTCCCCTTTTGAGAGAGGATAAAGAGATGTGTAACCGGGTTCTGAGGACTGAGTCTCTTCCTTTTCCTGAGAACCGATTGATTCCCCTCTTGAGAGGGGATAAAGGGGTGTGTCACCGGGTTCCGGGGACTGAGTGCCTTCCTTTCCTGAACGAGGATAAAGAACAATATCTTTTTCCTGAAAATCAGTATCCTGCAACGCAGACGCAGGCGCAGAAGCAGACAATTCCTCTTTTGAGAGAGAATAAGGTTCTGTATCTTCCTTTTCCTGCGATTGGGTTTCCGGCAAATTCTCTTCCAAGTGCTGATTTTCCGAGATCGGCCATTCTTCTCCGGATACCATCATTTCTTCCAGCATTTGCGTCTGCATGACAAATGCTTTGCCAAAATTCCGGCTCAGTTCATCGGAAAAATCCAGAAACTGCTGATGAATTTCAGCATTCTGTGCAATCAGTCTGTCATAATCAGCAATCACCTGATGATACATTTCCGGCATTGGATTGTGCGATTTATCCATTGATAATGGAGAATTGTCAATGGATAACTGATCAGGTTTATCCATTGATAATGAAGAATCTCCAATGGACAGCCGATCAGGTTTTTCCGTATTCATCTGCTGATACATTTCAGGGTGATGTTGGGTTTCATTTTGTTTAAGCCAATCCGCAGAGGAATCACTGTTCACTGGTAACTGTTCGCTGATTTCTGATTGTTGGGTTTTACTTCGTTGCACCCAACCTACAGAGGATTCACTGACATCTGACTGTTGGTTTTCACTTCGTTCAACCCAACCTACAGATGATTCAGTAGTAACTGGTGACTGTTCGCTGATTTTTGAATGTTGGGTTTCACTTCGTTGCACCCAACCTACAGATGATTCACTGGTAACTGATAACTGATAACTGTTCACTGATTTCCCGATAATCCGCGTGATTTTTTCCCCCCGTATTCCTTCCTTCCTGTCTGTTATGAGCAATGGATATGCCTCTTCCCCGTAAAGTTTGTCCAGATTCACATCCGCCCGTTCTGCAATCAAAGTTCCCAGAAATTTCAGCATCGTCAGGTAATCATCTTCGCCCCGCATACACGCGGAAATTGCAGAATGTGGTTTTCCGTGCAGAATCCGGTTGATCATGCGTTTGCAGGAAGAGTTTGGCCCCATTTCCAGAAAGATGCGGACACCGTCTGCATATGCCTGTTCAATGGTGGCAGGAAAATCAAATCCGTGCGTGGCCTGCCGGAGAATGGATTCTGCTGCGCTTTGTTCATTCAGATCAATGGCTTTTCCCCATCCGCAACTGTAATAACGGATTCCTTCAGGCGAATGTGTGGGAAAAACATGCAGGGCTTTGTAGGCATCAGCAACGGGGAGAGCAGCATCACAGTGAACAGTCACCACGCCGTCAAGAAAAATGGCTTCACATTTCAGTTCTTTAATGACCGCTTCCACATGCGCTTTCTGACCGCCAATCACGCATTCATCAGGCGTATTGACAATCAGCAGCCGGGCATAAGGCCAGTTTCCAATGATTTTCCGCACAACAGGAGCAGCACGGTTAATGACAGCCGCGCACCATTGCACAGGCTGATCTTTGGGAATTTTCCATGCTTTGCGCAGCGCATGGCATGGCCCGGCCAGTTCTGTGGTAAACAAATTGGTATTGCGCATTCTCCGGAGCATTTCATCGCGTTCCGGACATGCTTCTGTGGCAAAATATCCTGCGGATTCGCCCAGACTGTAACCAATCACAGCGCGGGGATTTATGCCAAAATTTCGCACAAGATTTGCCACCACTCCGCCGTGAACCACCTGACCGAAAATCATAAACAGGGGATCAGAAATGATTTTGCGGTACGCGTCCGATTCCCAGCCCGGTTCCCATGAAATCCGCCAGGGCATGTAACAGGACGGAACCATCTGGGTTTTCAGGCGCATGGTTTTGGCATCCATTTCCCGCAGAATTTCAGGCCAGCGCACACCCAAAACTCTTCCCATTCCTGCATAATGATTGCCTGAACCCGGAAACACAAACGCGATTTCCCCGGCTGCTCCCAATGGTTCAGGAAAATAACTCACACCGCTGGGGCCAGTCATTTTTTTTGGAATTCCGGAAAGCACAGCTCTTTTTGCCTGTTCAATCCATGTTTCCAACTGCCAGTAATCTTTGGCTACCAGAGAAAGCGCACAGATTTTTTCCGCATGAAGTCCTTTTTTTGCTTCATACCAGGCCCGTGCAGCGTTTTCCATCTGATCATAATTCTGCGCGTGGGTTTTCAGAACATCCAGTTCCCGAATCAGTTCTTCGGGGCTGTCTGCTTCCACTGCAAAAAGTCCGGCAGCATGAGAACCCAATGGCCGTCTGCGTTCCTGCAAAATCTGCCGGGGTATCTGATTGGGTTCAGGATACTGCGCCTCTTCCAAAATCACATGCGCACAGTTTCCGTCCCAGTTCATGGATGCAACACACGCGCGGCGGGGGCCTTCTTTTCTGTCCCGAAGCCAGAACTGGGGAAAAGCAGGAATATGAAAGATTTCCATTTCCCAAATTTCTTCTTTGGGAGCCGTGTAATTTTTCAGAGGCGGAAGGATTTCCTGATACAGACAAAGAGCGGTTTTGACAACAGAGGCCAGTCCTGAAGCCGCGCCTGTATCTCCAATGAGCGGTTTGATGGAACCAATCGCAGGCTGGGATTTCACATCCACAAAAACATCATGCAAAGCCTCAGTTTCAATTCTGTCTTCAGCGGAATCAGCACTGCCGTGTGTTTCCATATAGGAAATGGTTTCAGGATTTATCTGCGCGTCTGTCATTGCCCGGTGCAGAGCGTTCAGATAGGCGGATTTGTCCGGCAGAGAATTGTCAACACCGCCTGCGCACGCACTGCCAAAGCCCTTGATTACAGAATAGATTCTGTCTCCGTCCGCCAGTGCCTTATCCAATGGTTTCAGCACCAGAGCCACTGCGCCTTCCCCCGGAACGCTTCCATCCGCGTTTCGATCAAAAGGCCGGACTGTTTCGCTTTTGCCAAAGGCACGTATGCCGGACATGACCGCGATATTGCGGACATCTCCGCACAGATCAACTGCTCCGCACAGAAACAGATCACATTCTCCCTGCTGCAGAGAGCGCACTGCAATTTCCAATGCTTTGATGCCGGATGCGGCTTCCGCAGATACCGTATAACTGGGACCGCCAAAGCGGAATTCCCGTGCCACCCGGCTTGCCACAATCCCGCCCAGAGAACCGAGAACCCTTGAAGATGTAAGGGGCTGACCGATTTGATCCCGCATTTGCTCCAGTTTGTTTGCTGCTTCCTTGTCAGAAAGACCGGTTTTGCGTTTTTCCATTTCATTGAACAGATTCCAGTGCAGATGAAAATCCGTGTCTTCCATGTCAAATTCCATGCCAATGGTCACACCCATACGGGGACGGTATTCTTTCAGAGGCAGTCCCGCGTCTTTGAGAGCGGCTGCTGCCACTTTGAGCATCAGCAGTTGCTGGGTCAGTATGTCAGGAATTTCTTTGGGTGGAATGCTGAACTCCCCTGCATACAGAGAAAAATCTTCCATATATGCGCCCCATTTTCCCTGCCCGTCCAAAAATTCTTCTGCAATGTCATCAGCTTCTCTCCAGCGGAATTCAGGCCGTTTTCGGATGGAGGATTCTCCGTTGAATATGGCTTCCTGAAATTCGCGCAGGTTTTTCAGAGTTCCGATTTTGGCTGCCATGCCGATTATGGCTACAGGACAGTTATCAGTGTTCAGTGAACAGTTATCAGTTATCAGTTCATTCTTTTTTATGCTGGCTGACAACTGTTCACTGTTCACTGGTAACTGTTTACTGTCCACTGGTAACTGATAACTGGTAACTGATAACTGATCACTGACGTATTCTTCAAAGAGCAGATGCGCATTGATGCCGCCGAATCCGAATGCACTTACAGCAGCGCGTCTGGGGGTGTTTGCATTTCGGGTTTTCCATTCTTCGGCAGTTGCCTGCACATGGAAGGGGCTGCTGTGCAGAGGACTGTTTTCATGTGGCTGTGTGAAATTCAGGGAAGGCGGAAGAATCTGATGCCGCAGGGCCAGCAGGGTTTTGATCATGCCTGCCGCACCTGCGCCGGTAAGCAGATGACCGACCATTGATTTGATGGAACCAATCGCACACTGCCCCGGATGCCAGGCCGATTCTCCCCACAGGGTATTGAGGCTGATCAATTCTGTGCGATCTCCGACCGGAGTTCCTGCGCCGTGACATTCAATCAAATCCATATCATTGGGAGATAATCCCGCGATTTCATAAGCCGCACGCATGGCCCGAACCTGTCCTTCGGTATCAGGCGCAAGCAGATTGCCCCGCATGTCATTGGAAAGACCAATGCCCCGGATTACGGCATAAATGGTATCTCCGTGAGAGAGCGCATCCTCCAGCCGTTTGAGAACAAGGATTCCTGCGCCTTCCCCCACCACCAGCCCGTCTGAATTCCGGTCAAAGGGCGCGCATATTCCCGAAGGGGAAAGCGCACGGAGCTGGCTGAATCCCACCTGTGTGTAAAGGCATTCAGGCCGGGAAACTCCGCCTGCCAGCATTGCGTCTGCCCGTCCGGACTGCAACTCGTCACAGGCCAGTTTGACCGCATACAGGGAAGATGCACACGCGGCATCCAAAGTGAAACTTCCCCCGCCCAGTCCTAATGCTCTCGCAAGTATGGCTCCCGGCAGACTTGTCACCCGTGCAGACAGGCACTGGTTTCTGCTCAACTGCTTTTTGGTAATATTTTCATCTGATTCCCCGAACAAATGTCTGTGCAGTGCAGTCCCAAGAATTTCCCGGCAGATAAAAGAGGAGGAATCTGTAGGCAGTGCAATCGCTGCAAGGGCAACACCGATGCGTTTTTTGTCCACTTTTTGCGTGGCACAGTCTGCAAAAGCGGCCCGTCCCGCATGAAGCACCATGTGATACAAAGGATCCAGTTCCCGGATCATGGTTGCATCCAGTGCAAACCCTTCGGAATCAAAACCGAAATCCGCCTGTACCAGACAGGCTTTTTTTGAGATTGCCTTATCCGGCATGGGTTCAGGATGAAACATGGCATACGGGGGAACAATCCATCTGCCTTCCGGAACCTCGGAAACAGTCGGTGTTTTGGAGACAATATTCTGCCAGAATGTATTCAGATCAGATGCGCGGGGAAAAACTCCGCCCATCCCTACTACGGCCACAGGTGTTCTGTTTTTCATGGTTTGGGTATCCGCTGTCCTTTGCTTCGGAATCGGGGTATCAGAGTTCAGTGTCATGACATCAGGATTATTTCATATTCCCTTTTTTCCATATCCTGAAAAATTTTATTTTATACCTGAGTCAGTCTGTTAAGGCAAGAGACAAAATCCGTGAAATGCAATTCATGCAGGGATGTTAAATTTTTTTATTATTCCTTTACAGCTCACTTAACCTTTTACAGACTGCCTTTCATCTGATAATATGTCAGGTATCAGAAACTGAAATATTTTGCTGAAAAATATGCCGGGGAAATTATGACAGCATATAACATACCGGAAAAACAGCGTGACTTTCTGATTTTATGAAAAAAGGAGATTCCCGTGAAAACACAGGTGCTGATTATCGGCGGAGGCGTTACCGGAACGGGACTGGCCCGTGATTTGGCACTGCGGGGTGTTCGCTGTGTGGTCGCGGAAAAACAGGATGTGAACGCAGGGGCATCAGGCGGAAATCACGGACTTCTCCACAGCGGCGCACGTTATGTGGCCTCTGATCCCGAAGCAGCGCGGGAATGCCGGGAAGAGGGCGAACTGCTCAAACGTCTTGCACCCCACTGTGTTGAGGATACGGGCGGGCTTTTTGTTGCGGTTCAGGGAGATAAGGAAAATTATATCGCGGATTTTCCCCATCTCTGCACCAAAAGCGGCATTCAGGCCAAAGCATTGGATATAAAAGAAGCCAGGGAAATGGAGCCGGAACTTTCAGACAAACTTATCGCGGCTTATCAGGTGGCGGACGCGTCTGTTGATCCCTTCAAACTTTCTCTGGACAATATAGCGCAGGCCAGATTGCACGGAGCACAGATTTTATGTTATCATAAGGTCATTTCTTTCAGAATCGAAAACAGACGCATTCGCGCTGTAATACTCCGGAATACCCTGAGCGGTGAAGAAAGAGAAGTGGAAGCCGATTATGTGGTCAGTGCCAGCGGTGCATGGGCAGGAATGGTTGCAAATCTGGCAGACATACAGATTCCTATGGTTTATTCCAAAGGAACCCTGCTGGTCACACAGAACCGCATCTGCAGACAGGTGATAAACCGTCTCCGCAAACCTGCAAATGCCGATATTCTGGTTCCGGGCGGGACGGTTTCCATTCTTGGCACCACATCTGTGCGCACAGAAGATCCGGATGAATGCAGACCGACCATAGCGGAAGTGGATGAAATTATTGAAGACGGAGCGCGCATGATTCCTGTTCTTGAAAATACCCGTTATATCCGTGCCTATTCCGGTGTGCGTCCCCTGATTGGATCATCGGGCGGAGATGATCGCAATGTGACGCGGGGATTTGCACTGATCGATCATGCTGAACATGGAATTGACAATTTCATTACCATCACGGGCGGCAAACTGACCACATTCCGCCTTATGGCCGAAAAAACAGCGGATCTGCTCTGTAAGAAACTCGGCGTGACCGCTCCCTGCAAAACCGCAGCAGAGCCGCTTCCTTCTTCGGACAGCGGACAGTGGACCCAACCGGGACTGGCCCCGAAAATGTGGCTGACAAAACACGCGTCCGATGATATGATTCTCTGTGAATGCGAAATGGTTTCCAAAGGGATTATTGACGGCATCATTGACGGCATCCGGGAGCAGGGCGGCGTTCCCACCCTGAAATCCGTTGGACTGCGCAGCCGCATCGGCAAAGGCCCGTGTCAGGGCGGTTTTTGCAGCGCACGCATCGCTCCCTATATGTATGACCGGGAGGAACTGAGCGGAGACAGGGGACTGAAGGAACTCCGGGATTTTCTTAACGAACGCTGGAAAGGCAAATATCCCATGCTTTGGGATTTGCCATTGGAGCAGGCGGAAATTCAGGAAGCCCTGCACTGCGGGCTTTTCGGGCTGGAATTATCAAAATGAGACAATCCCGAATTACATGCGATCTGCTGATTATCGGCAATGGACTGGCAGGCATGGCAGCGGCGTTGTTTGCCGCGAAAAAAGGCATTTCCACAGCCCATACAGGCATGACCGGAGCCGTCAATTTCTCCAGCGGTCTGCTGGATCTCATGGGAGTTCATCCTGTATCTGAAGGAAAAATATGGGACAATCCCTGGGAAGCCATTGACGCATTGGTGCTTGATATGCCATTGCATCCCTATGCCCGCATTTCAAAAGCGGAAATACGGGAGGCAATAGAAGAATTCACCATTTTTCTGGAAAACAACGGTCTTTCCTATACCGGATACCCGGATCTAAATGCGCGGGTAATTACCCCTGCCGGAACCGTCAAACCAACATTCCGGGTTCCCCTTTCCATGTGGAAGGGTGTCCGTGCGTATGAGGAAAAACTGCCCTGCCTGATTGCCGATTTCCGGGGACTGAAGGCGTTCAGTTCCCGGCAGATTGCGGAAACGCTGAAAAATGAATGGCCTCAACTGTGCAGCGCACATCTGACAATTCCGAATCTGAAAGCAGATGTTTATCCCCAGCATCTGGCACAGACAATGGAAACGCCTGACATGCAGGACGCGCTGATTCAGCAACTGCGGCCCCATATCGGCAATGCAAAAGCGGTTGGAGTTCCTGCTCTGCTGGGTGTGTGCAAAACAGCCTCAATTATTGCACAATTGGAACAGAAATTAGGTGTTGATCTGTTTGAAATCCCAACTATTCCGCCTTCGGTTGCCGGTTCCCGCATCCGGGCTGCTTTTGAAAAAGGACTGTCACAACTGAAAATTCAGGCATTTTATCAAAAACAGGTTTTGGCAGTGCAAAGGCTGGCAAACGGGGATTTTCTTTTTGATTTGGGACATACGGAAAAGGAAAATCAGGTGCAGGCCAAAGGGGCCATTCTTGCCAGCGGACGTTTTTTCGGAAAAGGACTGCACGCAAACCGCAGACAGATACGGGAAACCATTTTTGATTTGCCGGTATTTCAGCCGGAAAGCCGCAGTCAGTGGCATCATCCGGATTTTCTTTCCAAAGAAGGACATCCAATCAATCTGGCCGGGCTGGAGATTGACGGCAAATTCCGGACTGTGGGAAAAGACGGAAAACCGGTATATGAAAATCTTTTTGCTGCGGGTTCCATTCTGTCCCATCAGGACTGGCCGAGAATGAAATGCGGCTCCGGGCTTGCCATTGCTACCGCGTTTAAAGCGGTAAAAGGATTTATTCAGTCTATAACCTGCTGTTAAGTAGGCAAGCAAAAATTTTTGTGTATTCAAAAAACCGGATTTTTTGGAAAAATCAGGTTTTTCTGAAAATTTTATGCCCGAAAATTTATGGAACATTACTTAATTTAAAATATAGTATTTTCCTCAACTTTTGTCCTCTGTGCAGAAAACCGCTCCGCTTAATTTCTGCACTCCTCCACCGGGTTTTGCAGAGGACAGAAGTTGTTAAAAAAACTATAGTTATATTGTAGGTCGGATTAGGCCAAAGGCCGTAATCCGACATCTGATTCTATAAAAATTAAATTGGTCGTGTACTAATGTCTTTTTCATTCGGCTTTCATACGATATACACGAAAAGAGAGGATTATGATATACAAAAAATTCAGGGCCGCTGCTGTACAGTGGGATGTGAAACTGGGAAATGCTGAAGCCAATCTTGCCGCAGTGCGGGAACTGCTTGGAATGGCAAAGGAAAATGGCACTGATCTGGCCGTGCTGCCGGAAATGTGGTCATGCGGTTTTGACAATGGGCATCTGGCGGATCATGCCAGGAACACCCCGGAAATTATGACAGAAATTATGAAACTTGCCAAACATTATGGTATGATTATTGCAGGTTCCATGCCTGAATCCGAAGGAAAAAAGATTTACAATACCATGTATGTGGCCGACAAAGACGGAAGCCTTGCCGGTTCCTACCGCAAAATTCATCTTTTTTCTGTCACCGGTGAGGAAAAGTATTTTGCACCCGGGCGCAGCCATGCTCTATGCAGAACTTCTTTGGGGCTGCTGGGACTGATGATCTGCTATGATCTCCGTTTTCCTGAACTCTGCCGAACACTTGTTCTGAAAGGAGCCACAGCCGTGATTGTTTCCGCGCAGTGGCCCAGAGTGCGCATTCACCGCTGGGATATTCTGGCCCAGGCCCGGTCAGTTGAAAACCAGATTTATCTGATTGCATCCAACCGTTGCGGAAAAGAGAATAATACTGTATTTGGCGGACATTCCATTATTGTGGATCCCGCAGGGGAAGTGCTGGCAATGGCAGGAGAGGAAACCTGCATACAGTATGCGGAAATTGATCCGGATCGGATTGATGAAGCAAGAAAAGCCATGCCTTCGCTTAAAGAAAGAATGCCGGAGGCATATGAAATTTAAAATACAGCACAGGGAAACTTTGTCCGGAATTTTGGCAAAAGAGCGGCAAAACGGGCGCATTATTGTATTTACCAACGGCTGCTTTGACCTGCTTCATGTGGGGCATGTGCGTTATCTGACAGCGGCCCGAAAACAGGGCGATCTGCTGGTGGTGGGGCTTAATTCGGATAAATCAGTGCGCTCCATCAAGGGAGAAAAACGCCCAATTCTTCCCCAGGAACAGCGGGCAGAAGTGCTGGCAGGGATGGAATGCGTTGATTATGTGACTGTTTTTGATGAACCCGATCCGCTTTTGCTTATACAGGCTTTGAAACCCCATGTTCTGGTAAAAGGAGCGGACTGGGCGGAAAAGGATATTATCGGCGGGGATTTTGTCAAATTCATCGGCGGAAGGGTGGAAAGAATCCATCTGGTTCCGGGCGCATCCACCACAGCAATCATTGAACTGATTGTGCACCTGTATCAGAAATAAATGAAACACCCTGAAAGTAATGGATTATTTGGCAGTGGATAAAATTGCCTGCAAGTCTGTTTTCAACCGCATAATAACGCAGAGTTTTTTATCTTCCTGAAATTTTGCGTCTTTGTGGCAGACTGAAAACACCCGGTGATGTTTCAAGCATAATACCAATTCGCTTTCAAAACATGGGCATACCAAATTCTGTTTTTTTCGTGCTGTTCGTGTCTTTCGTGGTTAAAAAAAAGAGGCATTCCCCGAATTTTGAAAACGATTTGGTATAACAAAGGAAAAAAACCTCTGTGTCCTCTGTGAAAACCTCTGTGTTCTCTGTGGGAAATGACTTACCCCAGCCGCAGAAAAATCAGCGGTTCAGAACCGCTGCGAAAGAAAGATACTGATGAAAAATCAAAGAGTTTATGAATACCGCATGAAGGTTCCCTTCCATGATCTTGACCCTGTTCAGATTGTATGGCATGGCAATTACCTGAAATATTTTGACATAGCCAGATTCGGCCTGTTTGCGGAAGCAGGAGTGGATTTGTACCGTTACTATCAGGAAACACAGTATCTTTTTCCGGTCATAAAAACCTCAACCAAGCATATTGCATCCCTGACTTATGGAGATGAATTTGTATGCAGTGCTACACTTGCAGAGGCCGGTATCAAGATCGTCATTGATTTTGAAATACGCAGGCTCAGGGACAATGTGATTTGTGCCAAAGGCAGAGGAGAACAGGTGGCCGTGAAAATGCCGGAAATGGAAACCATGTATGAAATTCCCGCGGAAATCCGCAGGGCTTTGGGGTTCTGAGTATGGAAGAAATCATACGGCAGTCTTTTGTCCGGGGAGCGGAGCGGATGTCTGCATGGGCTGATCTGCTGGATAACATCAATGTGTTTCCGGTCGCGGATGCAGATACAGGACGCAATCTGGTGCTGAGTCTCAGGCCCATGCGCAATCTGGATGGAAATCCTGAAAGAACAGCCAGACAACTGCTTTTTTCCGCGCGGGGAAATTCCGGAAATATCGCAGCCCGTTTTTTTTCAGAATTCATCAAAGCACTAACACCATCGGACATTCCTGCTGTAAGCGATTCTGCAAGAAAAGCCGCATATCAGGCTGTATCCACGCCCAAAGCAGGAACCATGCTTTCTGTATTTGACACATTCGCGGATACTGCATTGGAAATGCCGCTGAAAAATTCTCCGGATCAGGCAGAGCGGATTGTTGCAAATCTGGCTGATACCGTGCGCTCCACTGCGGATATTCTGCCGGAACTAAGGGAATCAGGCGTTGTGGACTCGGGCGCGCTGGGAATGTTTATTTTTCTGGAAACCTTTTTTTGCACTCTGGCTGAACACCCGGAAAAGATGCTTTCCCCGTATGAACGCTTTGCCGGAAAACTGAAAATTTCCCCTGCATTTCACAGAGAAATTGAAAAAGGGCATTGCATCAATGCGGTTATCCGCACCAATGGCAATGCGGAAAATGCCAAATCTCTTATTTTCGCATATGGTCAGCATACTGTTGTAACATCTGTCCCTGCTGAAAAAGGCGGAAACTGTCTGGCAGTCCATCTGCACAGTGAAGAAAAAGAACGTGTCAGAGAGCAGCTTCAATCCATAGGACATATCATGGAATGGTCAGATGAGGATATGTCCCTGCAGTCAAAAACATCTGCTCCCATCCGGCAGTGCATCCGCATTATGACAGACGCAGCAGGTTCCGTAACCCGTGAGGATGCCCATCATTTGGGTATTACGCTTCTTGACAGTTATATTCTCACAGAAGACACATCCATGCCGGAAAGTTTTTTTTCCCCGGATGATCTTTATAAGGCCATGAAAGAGGGGAAAAAAATTTCCACATCACAGGCTTCCGTATTTGAGCGGCATCAGCATTATCAGAGTGCGATCAGTCAGTATGAAAAAGTGCTGTATCTTTGCGTGGGCTCGGTTTATACGGGAAATTATCATACAGCCGCTGCATGGAAACAGGAAAATGATCCGGAAAACCGTATGATTCTTATGGACACTGGCGCAGCTTCAGGCAGATTGGGAATGATGGCCCTGTCCGCAGCCCGCTATGCCGCACGTACAGATGAGCCGGAGTCTGTGATTTCTTATGCGCAAAATATCATCAGACGATGTGAGGAATTTGTTTTCATAGACAGACTGCAATATCTTGCTGCCGGTGGCAGACTTTCAAAAACCGGGGCGTTTTTCGGGGATATGCTGCACATGAAACCGGTTATCAGTCCTCAGCCGGACGGAGCCAGAAAGGTTGGGATGGTAAGAAACAGTGATGCACAGATTGCTTTTGCCCTTGATCAGTTGGAAAAAGCTGCCGGGCAGAATGCTTCTTTGCTGATTATGCTGGAATATACTGACAACCGCGAATGGGTGCAGGAAGATGTTCAGGAAAAAATCCGGAAAAAATGCCCGGATGCAGAAATGATTGTCAGGCCGCTTTCCCTGACATCCGGTGTGCATATGGGGCCGGGAACCTGGGGGATTGCGTTTGTGCCAATGGATTCATTAACAGATAAGTAACTTTCCATAAATTTTCATGTATATCAGTAACCCAGGTTTTCTGAAAACCCTGATTTTTCTATGCACGGAAACTTCCGGACGGATGCTTAACCGCCGAGTTTTCTCTGTGTCAATCTGCGGTTAAAATATTTTTTAAATTTTATCATAAACCTCATCAAGATGCAGAGCGCATCCCACTGATTCCAAAATGATTTCAGGATGATCTTCATCTGTATCATCCCATATCCACTGGCGGGTCTGCGTTTTGGAAAATTTTTCAATTTTCCGGATATGCTGGGAAATCAGGACATATTCTTTCAGAGATGCAATCTGCCGGTAATGCCTGAATTTTTTGCCACGATCATAAGATTCGGTGGATTCTGACAGCACTTCGATAATCACATCCGGATTGAGCAGCATGTCTTCTTTGTTATCAGCGAATATCTCTTTTCCGCACACAATCATCACATCAGGGTAGTACTCAGTTAATTTAGGGTCTGTATCAAAATAAGCTGTTACAAACCCTAAGGGTTTCCGGACAGGAAAACTGTACAGGTTATTTTTTTACAACTCCTTAGTTTTGACAAATAATAATTGTATGCTGTCATATCCGGTAAAATTTTAAAATAAATTTTAGCGGAGGAAATATGCCTGCAAAAATATATAATGTCTGCCTGACGGATGAACCGATTCAGTATTTGTTTGATATTATTCACACCGGGAAACACAGCGCACGGAAAATAAACAGGTCCCGGATTCTGCTGCCGGCATCATCCGGTCAGAGTGATGAAGAAATTGTTTATGCTGTTCATACAGGTCCGTCAACGGTCCAAAGGGTCGGGAAACGGTTTGTCAAAGAAGGACCTGCAGCCTCTCCTGAAGAAAAACCCCGTCCCGGTCAGACCCCGAAACCCGGCGCAGATGATGAAGCCCTTCTGACTGCCACAGCCTGTTCCGAAGCACCGGAAGGACGCTCCCCGCTGACTCCCAGACTTCCGGCGGACAGACCTGCCGAATTAAAAACTGTACCATCTGTCTCCCATGTTGCCATCGGCAGTTTATTAAAAAAACGGCCTGAAAACGTGGCAGAGTAAACAATGGTGTACCGGCAGCATTGCTCCCGGATATACTGCCCGGATGGAAGATGTTTTGCATTTATATGAACAGCCCTATGATCGGCTGCATCCGGTTATATGTTTTGATGAACGTCCGTGTCAGATGCCGGGAGACACGGTACAGCCTCTTCCTTCCGAACCGGGAAAACCGTGAGGGAAGATTGTCATTATGAACGGAAGGGAACATGTGTTTTACCCACAGCCTTCGGGCCGTTAACCGGGCAGCGGTTTGTCAGGGTTGCAGAAAAAAGAACCGCCTTCTCACTGACAATAAGGATTGAAGTAATTTCCGGTATCAGATGCCCGGCAGTGCCAAAACGGTCATCCCCCGTCTGACAGTCCGCAAATCTCCTTTTTCTTCTGACTGTCTGAGGATTTTTTCCAGTGCTTTCCGGGTTTGACTTCTCAATGTGATTCGGACAGACTGCATTATTTGAACATCCTTAGGGATTAAGATTTACGATTACGTTATTAATCTGTCCGATATTTATATATAAAATCCGGAAAAAATGCCAATGTTTTTCTTAAAATCTATGAGTACTACCAATTCTCCATTGATTTTATACAATACCGTCAGTTTTTCCGCAGTTGCGCATGTGCAAAAAACCGCTCCGCTTAATTTTTGCACTCCTCCGGATTTGCATTCCGCATTGTATAAAATCAATGGCGAACCGGTATACTACTACACGACCAATTTAGTTTTTATAGAATCGTCTGAATTTATTCCGTGCAT